>JAEYOU010000068.1 GCA_023411405.1 Pseudomonadota bacterium
CAGGGCGCGAGCGAGTGGCGGCTGGGGGGGGCGAGCGAGTGGCAGCTGCAGGGCGCCAGCGAGCGACGGCTGGGGGGCGCCAGCGAGCGCGTGCTCGGGGGCGCGAGCGAGGCGCGGCTCGGCGGGAGCGAGGGACGCCTCGGCGGGAGCGAGGGACGCCTCGGCGGCGGGCCGCCGGCCGAGGGCGAGGACGACTGGGACTGGCCGCCGGCGGGCCCCTCCGCGCCGGGGAGGGAGTGACCGATGGCGAAGGGGTACCTGGCGCTGGTCCTGCACGCGCACCTGCCGTTCGTCCGCCACCCGGAGGATCCCACGGTGATGGAGGAGCGGTGGCTCTACGAGGCCATCACCGGCACCTACCTCCCGCTCGTGCAGGTGTTCGAGGGGCTGCACGCCGACGGCGTGCCGTTCCGGATCACGGTCTCGCTGTCGGCGCCGCTCATCGCGATGCTGACGGACGACCTGCTCAAGGAGCGGTACGCGAAGCACCTCGACGAGCTCATCGAGCTCGCCGGCCGGGAGCTGGAGCGCACCCGCCCCGAGCCGCACTACCACCGGCTCGCGCAGATGTACCTCGACCGCTTCCAGTCGCTGCGCCACACCTGGCGGAGCCACCAGGGGAACCTCGTCGCGGCCTTCCGGCGTCTCCAGGACGCGGGCTGCGTGGAGGTGATCACCTCCACCGCGACGCACGCCTTCTTCCCGCTCATGGATCGCAACTGGGCCGCGATGCGCGCGCAGGTCCACACGGCGGCCGACCTCGCCGAGGAGCACCTCGGGCGCCGGCCGCGCGGCATGTGGCTGGCGGAGTGCGCGTACGTGCCGGGCTGCGACGAGCTCCTGCGCGAGGCGGGCATCCGCTACTTCCTCGTGGACACCCACGCGGTGCTCCACGCCGACCGGCCGCCGGCCTACGGCCCGTACGCGCCGATCTACTGCCCGACCGGCGTCGCCGCGTTCGCGCGCGATCCCGAGAGCTCGCAGCAGGTGTGGAGCGCGAAGGAGGGGTACCCGGGCGATCCGGTCTACCGCGACTTCTACCGGGACATCGGCTTCGACCTGCCGATGGACTACATCGGCCCGTACGTGCACCCGGAGGGCTTCCGGATGTACACGGGCATCAAGTACCACGCGATCACCCACGACAAGCTGCACGACAAGTGGCCGTACGACCCGGACGCCGCGCGCGGCCGGGCGGGCCTGCACGCGAGCCACTTCCGCGGCAACCGCGAGAAGCAGATCCAGCACCTCGCCGGCAACATGGACCGGCCGCCGATGGTGGTCGCGCCGTACGACGCCGAGCTCTACGGCCACTGGTGGTTCGAGGGTCCGCTCTTCCTGAACGACGTCTTCCGCCAGCTCCACTTCGACCAGGACACCGTCGAGGCGATCACCCCGGGTGACTACCTCGACCGGCACCCGACGAACCAGGTCGCCACGCCGACCCTCTCGTCCTGGGGCGCGAAGGGGTACGCGGCGTACTGGTGCAACGAGACAAACGCGTGGACGTACCGCCACGCGCACGTCGCCGCGGAGCGGATGATCGAGCTCGCCCGGCGGTGGCCCGCGGCGGAGGGCGTCCGGCGGCGGGCGCTCAACCAGGCGGCCCGGGAGCTGATGCTCGCCCAGTCGTCGGACTGGACGTTCATCATGACCACCGGCAGCACCGTGCCGTACGCGACCCGGCGGTTCAACGAGCACACGGTCCGGTTCACGCGGCTCTACGAGGAGCTCAAGGAAGACCGCGTGGACGAGGCCCACCTCGCCGACCTCGAGGCGAAGGACAACATCTTCCCGCGCGTCGACTATCGGATTTACTCAACGTAAATGAAGGTGTTGTTCGTCTCATCCGAGGTCGCGCCGTTCGCGAAGAGCGGCGGCCTGGCCGACGTCGCCGGCGCGCTCCCCAAGGCGCTCCGGCGGCGTGGGCACGACGTGCGCGTGGTGTTGCCGCTCTACGCGGGGCTCGACTGGAACGCGCTCGAGCGGCTCGAGGGCTCCGTGCCGGTGCCGATGTGGTGGGGCGTGGCCCGCGCCGGGGTGCGGCTCGGGCGGCTGCCGGGGAGCGACGTCCCCGTCTACTTCCTCGAGTACCACCGCTACTTCGACCGGCCCTACCTCTATGGCCCGCCGGAGCAGGGGTACTCCGACAACCTCGAGCGGTTCACGTTCCTCTCGCGCGGCGCGCTCGAGCTCTCGAAGGTCCTCAACTTCGTCCCCGACGTCGTGCACGCGAACGACTGGCAGACGGCGCTCGTGCCGGTCTACGTGAACACGGTCGAGTGGGGGAAGCCGCTGCACGGGGCGGGGACCGTCTTCACGATCCACAACCTCGCGTACCAGGGCGTCACCGACGGCGGCGCGATGTTCGTGACCGGGCTCGGCCGCGAGCACTACCACTCGGGCGAGTTCGAGCACTTCGGCGCCCTCAACCTCATGAAGGCGGCCCTCCGGCACGCGAACGTGATCTCCACCGTGAGCCCCACCTACGCGCGCGAGATCCAGACCTCCGCGTTCGGGAGCGGCCTCGACGGCGAGCTGCGGGCGCGGAGCGGCGATCTGTTCGGCATCCTGAACGGCATCGACCGCGACGAGTGGGATCCGGGCGCCGACCGCCACATCCCGCAGCCCTTCTCCATCGACGACCTCGACGGCAAGGAGGCCGACAAGCTCGCGCTCCAGCACGAGGCCGGCCTCCCGGTGGACGCCGGCGTCCCGCTCTTCTGCGCCGTCGGACGGCTCGTCGACCAGAAGGGCTTCGACGTGCTCGCGCACGCGATGGACCGGCTGCTCACCTGGCGGCTGCAGCTCATCCTGCTCGCCTCCGGCGACCGCGAGGCCGAGCACCACTTCGCGCAGCTCGCGCTGCGCCACCCGCACAAGTTCCGCGCCTGGATGCACTTCGACAACGCGCTCGCGCACCGGCTCTACGCAGGGTCGGACTTCGTGCTCGTCCCGTCGCGCTTCGAGCCGTGCGGCCTCACCCAGCTCTACGGCCTCCGCTACGGGTCGCTCCCCGTCGTGCGCGCGACCGGCGGCCTCGTGGACACGGTGCAGAACTACCGCGAGGACACCGGGGAGGGGACCGGGTTCTCGTTCCGCGATCTCACCCCGGCCGCGCTCGCCGACACGATCGGCTGGGCGCTCTCCACCTGGTACGACCGCCCGGCGCACGTCGACGCGATGCGCCGGCGCGCGATGGAGCAGGACTTCGGCTGGGGCCACGCGGCGGCGGAGTACGAGGAGCTGTACCGCCAGGCGTACCGGCGGCGGCGCGGGCACGCGCCGTAGGACGCGCCGCCGCGCCTCACGCCCCCGCCGCCCCCCCGAGCCGCAGGATCACCGTCACCGCCGCGCCGAAGTGGCAGGTCGCGGCGAGGATCACGAGCAGGTGGAAGATCTCGTGGTACCCGAACACCGCCGGGTACGGGTCCGGGCGGCGCAGCGCGTAGATGACCGCGCCCGCGGTGTACAGCAGACCGCCGCCGACGATGAGCGCGAAGTCGACCGGCGGGATCACCGAGCGGAAGACCGGCAGCAGCGGCGCCATGAACCAGCCCAGGAGCACGTAGACCCCGGCCATGAGCTGCTTGGGGGCGGTCGGCCAGACGAGCGCGAGGACCATCCCCGCGGCGGCGCCCCCCCAGACGGCGACCAGGAGGGCGTGCCCCTTGGGCCCGAGGAGCAGGCAGAAGGGCGTGTACGTCCCGGCGATGAGGACGAAGATCGCGGCCTGATCGATCCGGCCGAGGATGTTCCGCGGGCGCGGCTGCCACTGGGGCCTGTGGTAGATCGCGCTGCACGCGAAGAGGAGGACGAGGCTCCCGCCGTACACGGCGGCGGCGATGGTCGCGGCGGTCCCGCGCGCGAGGTGGATGAGCCCGACCGCGCCGGGGAGCGCGACGATCGCGGCGATCTCGTGGGACACGCCCCGGTACCGGGGCTTCACGCGCGCGGGGGCGGCAGGAGCGGAGGGAGCGGGACGCGGGGGGAGGGCGGAAGGGGCAACCGACTTCATGCTCTTCGAGTGGCGACGACTCGCCGCGTCGGCATCGCCTCATGCGTGGGCTTGCCGGAACGGCTGGCGTCACAGGCGCGTGGAGGTGATAGAGATCGAAACTGCGCGCGCGCGTGGCGTGCAGGCGCCTTGACGCCCCCGCCCCCCCCTGGTACCACCGCCCGACACCCACCGCGCTCGCAGGGGGATCGCGCCCCTCACCGAGGATCCGATGTACCGAATCGTCCGCCGCGAGGCCTTCTCCGACACCACGTTCCTCTGGGAGGTCGAGGCGCCCGACGTCGCCGCCTCGGCCCAGCCGGGCCACTTCGTGATGGTCCGGCTCCACGAGGGGTCGGAGCGCATCCCGCTCACCGTCGCGGACTTCGACCGGCAGCGCGGGACCATCACGATGGTGGTCCAGGCGCTCGGGAAGACCTCGCGCGAGATGATGACGGCGTACCGCGAGGGCGACACGTTCGAGGACTTCGTGGGTCCGCTCGGCCAGCCCCAGCACGTGGCCAAGGTCGGGCACGTCGTGCTCGTCGGCGGCGGCCTGGGGGTCGCCCCGGTCTACCCGCAGCTCCGGGCCTTCAAGGAGGCCGGGAACCGGGTGACGGGCGTCATCGGCTTCCGCTCCAAGGGGCTCGTCTTCTGGGAGGACCGGTTCCGCCGGTGGTGCGACGACCTCGTGGTCTGCACCGACGACGGCTCCTACGGGAAGCCGGGCTTCGTCACCGGCGCGCTCAAGGAGCTCTGCGAGCAGTCGAAGCCGGACCTCGCCGTCGCGATCGGGCCGCTCCCGATGATGAAGGCCTGCGTCGACACCACGCGCCCCTTCGGCGTGAAGACCATGGTCTCGCTCAACGCGATCATGGTGGACGGCACAGGCATGTGCGGGTCCTGCCGCGTCACCGTGGGCAAGGAGGTGCGGTTCGCCTGCGTGGACGGCCCCGACTTCGACGGGCACCAGGTCGACTTCCCCGAGCTGCTCGCGCGCCAGAAGCGGTTCAAGAGCCAGGAGGCGCGCGCCTCCGAGGACTGGAACCACGTCTGCAACCTCGAGAAGCAGCTCTTCGAGGAGGAGAAGCACAACTACAAGAAGATCAAGGACCTCGCGCCGCACCAGACGAAGATGCCGGAGCGCGACGCCGCGGTCCGGTCCCGCACCTTCGACGAGGTGAACCTCGGCTACTCGCTCGCCGAGGCGCTCGGCGAGGCGGAGCGGTGCATCCAGTGCGCGAAGCCCACCTGCATCGCGGGCTGCCCGGTCCAGATCGACATCCCGCGGTTCATCCGGCACGTGCTGGTCCGCGACCTCGACGGCGCGCTCGCGGTGATCAACGAGGCCTCGATCTTCCCGTCCATCTGCGGCCGCGTCTGCCCGCAGGAGACGCAGTGCGAGGCCCAGTGCGTGATCGCCAAGAAGGTCGAGTCGGTCGGCATCGGCCGGCTGGAGCGGTTCGTGGGCGACCACGCCCGCCCGCGCCCGGTGCAGCTGCCGCGGCTCCCGAAGAAGCTGGGCAAGGTGGCGGTGTGCGGCTCCGGCCCGGCGGGCCTCGCGGCCGCGGCCGACCTCGTCCGCTACGGCTGCGACGTGACCGTGTACGAGGCGCTCCACGTCGTCGGCGGCGTGCTCCGCTACGGCATCCCGTCGTTCCGCCTGCCGCGCGACATCATCGATCGCGAGGTGAAGCGGCTCGCCGACATGGGCGTCCGGTTCGAGACGAACAAGGTCATCGGCAAGACGTTCACGGTCCCGCAGCTGATGCAGGAGCGCGGCTTCGACGCCGTCTTCCTCGGCGTCGGCGCCGGCGCGCCCGCGTTCCTCGGCATCCCGGGCGAGTTCGCGGGCCAGGTCTACTCGGCCAACGAGTTCCTCACCCGCGTGAACCTCATGGGCGGCGACAGGTTCCCGTTCCTCGACACGCCCATCTCGCTCGGCAAGAGCGTGGTCGTGATCGGGGCCGGCAACACCGCCATGGACTGCCTCCGCGTCGCGAAGCGGCTCGGCGCGCCGAGCGTCCGCTGCGTCTACCGGCGGAGCGAGGCCGAGGCGCCGGCCCGCGTCGAGGAGCTGCGCCACGCGAAGGAGGAGGGGATCGAGTTCTTCTTCCTCCACGCGCCGGTGGAGATCTTCACCGACGCCGAGGGCAACGTCCGCGGCATGAAGGTCGAGGAGATGGAGCTCGGCGAGCCCGACGCGAAGGGACGGCGGAAGCCGATGCCGACCGGTCGCACGCGCGAGCTCGACTGCGACACCGTCATCTACGCGCTCGGCACCAAGGCGAACCCCATCGTCACCCAGTCCACGCCCGGCCTCGCCCTCAACCGGTGGGGCAACATCGCGGCCGACGACGGCGCCGAGGCCTCCACGCAGGCGACAAACCTGCCCGGCGTCTTCGCGGGGGGCGACATCGTGACCGGCGGCGCGACGGTGATCCTGGCGATGGGCGCCGGGCGCCGCGCGGCCCGGTCCATCGGCGCGTACCTCGCGGGCGGGAAGAAGTGGCCGCTCACGGCGGAGGACGTGGCCGCGTTCCGACCGGGTCTTGCTGGGGAGGCCGAGAAGACGGCCCCACCGGGCTCCCTGCTCGCTCCGGGGCAGACGCACGCGGGCGCGGTCGCGCTCGGGAGCCAGGTCCCCGTGAACGCGTGCCCGAAGTGCCACCGGCCGACGGAGCCCGGCGAGGAGTACGTCTGCTGCGGCGGGCAGGAGCTCCGCTGGCGGTGCGAGGGCTGCGGGAAGGTGAGCGAGGGGTTCGCGTTCCCCTACGGCCTGTGCCCGGCGTGCGGCGGCAAGCTCGCGCTCGCGGACGCGACGCAGGCGCAGGGTGTGGCCTCGCAGGAGGCGATCCGGCGCGCGTTCGAGATCGAGCTCGGCGGGATGGCGTTCTACCGCCAGGCCGCGCGCGAGGCGGCGGACTCGACGATGCGCGAGCTGTTCGGACGGTTCGAGGCCATGGAGCAGGAGCACATGGCGACGCTCTCGCGCCGGTACCACGTGGACATCCCAGCGCCCGGCGCGTTCCCGGTCGAGCGCGCGGCGATCTACACGGGCACCCCCAGCAAGCCGGAGGATCCGGAGAACCTCTTCCGCCTGGCGATCGCCTTCGAGCAGCGCGCGGTCTCGTACTTCCGCGATCGGATCGCGGCCACGCCGCCCGCCTCCCCGGAGCGGAAGCTCTACATGGAGCTCGCCGCGGAGGAGGAGGAGCATGTCGCGCTCCTCACGACCGAGCGGGAGCGGTGGCGGAGCGGGAAGAAGGGGCTGCTGTAGCCGTCCGCGGCCGGGGCGAAGGCGCTCCGCGCGACCGCTCGTGGTTCGACAGGCTCACCACGAGCGGACTCGATGAACCGCTCGCCCTGGCGAGCGGAGACTGGATCGGCGCTCCTCCCGCTACCCCGCGTACCGGAACTCCATCGGCAGCTTCACGTCGGGATGGAGGCTCCGCGCGACGGGGCAGGTCCGCGCGATCTCCTCGAGGCGCGCCCGCTGCTCCGGCCGCACCTCGCGCGGCATCTCGATCACGAGCACCAGCTCGGCGATGCGCCGCGGCGGCGGGGTCATCCGCTTCTCGACCGAGGCGCGGGCGTTCCCCCAGGCGAGCCCTTCGCGGCCGGCCTGCAGGGCCATCGTGGTGAGGGCGCACGAGGCGAGCGCCGCGCCGACGAGGTCCGTGGGCGAGAAGCGTGCGCCGGTCCCGCCGTTGTCGCGCGGCGGGACGGTCTCGATCACGGCGCCCGAGGGGCCGTGCGTGAGGGTGCAGCCGAGCCCTTCGAGGGCCGCGGACATGGGGACGCCGGTGGCCGAGGGGACGCCGGGGGCCGTGGGTGCGCTGGACAAGGTTCCGCCTCCTGGTGGGCGGAGTGTAGCAGCGTTCCGTGGCCCGAACAGGGCGCGCCGCGCGGACGGCCCGGATTACGGATCCAGCATGACGAGGGCCGAGGTGCTCGACCGGGGCCGCGCGGCGCTGCGGCGCGAGGCGTGGAGCGCGGCCTGGCAGGACCTCTCCGCGGCCGACGGGGAGGCGCCGCTCGATCCGACCGAGCTGGCGGCGCTCGCCGAGGTCGCGCACCTGCTCGGCAGGCACCTCGACTGCGCGCAGCTCCTGACGCGCGCGCACCAGGCCTTCCTCGCGGCGGGCGATCGAACGGCCGCGGCGCGCTGCGCGTTCTGGCTCGCGTTCGGTGCGTTCACCGGTGGTGAGCCTGCCCAGGGGATGGGGTGGATGCAACGCGCTCGCCGCCTGCTCGAGGAGCAGCCGTGCGCCGACTGCGTCGAGCAGGGCTACCTCGAGCTCCTCGGCGCCATGCTCGCGCTCCAGCGCGGCGACCCGGGGGCGGCCGAGGCGGGGTTCCTGGGGGCGATCGCGACGGGGAGGCGGTTCGGCGACGCCACGCTCGTGGCGGCCGCGCGGCACGGCCACGGGAGGAGCCGGATCCGGCAGGGCGACCCGGCGGGCGGCGCGGCCCTGCTCGACGAGGCGATGGCGGCGGTGCAGGCGGGCGACGTGATCCCGCGGCTCGTCGGCGGGATCTACTGCAGCGTGCTCGAGGCCTGCGGCGAGATGCTCGATCTGCGCCGCGCCCAGGAGTGGACGGACGCGCTCGCGCGCTGGTGCGCCGCCCAGCCCGACGTGGTCCCGTACCGCGGCCACTGCCGGGTAGCGCGGGCCGAGCTCCTCCACCTGCACGGCGCCTGGGACGAGGCGCTCGTCGAGGCGCAGGAGTCCTGCTCGCTGCTCGCGCGCCCGAGGCCCGGCCCGGCGCTCGGCGGCGCGCTCCACTTCCTGGGCGACCTCCACCGCCTCCGCGGCGCGTTCGCCAAGGCGGAGGAGGCGTACCGG
>JAEYOU010000141.1 GCA_023411405.1 Pseudomonadota bacterium
CGGACCGGGCCCAGCTCGGCCCGCGCCCGCGGCGTGGGCGCGGCGCTCGCGTGGCGATCGAGGAGCTCCCCGCAGAGGCGCACGAGCGCCTCGTCGCACGCCGCCTGCTCGAGCCGGCCCGCGCTCCACGCGTCGAGCGCGCGGAACAGCCGGCGCAGCGCCGCCGCGAGCGCGGCGTCCCCGTGGATGACGGGGCGTGCGATCGCGACCTCGCCGCCCGAGCGCGCCGAGATGGACGCGAGCAGCGCCGGCGCCAGATAGAGCATCCGCCAGCGCCGCGTCGCGCCGCCCAGCGGGCGGCCGTCGTGCACCTCCCCCGGGTTTGTCGTGATGACGTCGCCCGCGTACGCACGCACGGGCCCGCGTCCGCTGGCGGAGCGCTGGGCGCCCCGCTCGACCAGGCCGATCCCGTACGTGTCGTGCCAGTGGCGTGTGAAGTGCTGCCCACTCTCGAGCCGCGTCGCGATCACGCCGGCCCAGGGGACGGCCAGCACGGAGCTGCGATGCGTGGGCGCGCGGCGGCGCACGGGGCCATCATGCATCCGGCGCCCGCAGGGCGCTCGCCTTCCGTCGCCCCGCGTCACGCCTTCGGCGCCCCGCCCTCCCCGTCGCGCTTCCGGTAGGCCGTGCCCTTGAACAGCGCCACGAGCGCGCCGGTCTCGTCGGTCACGCGGACGAGCGAGGTGGACGTCCGCCCGGCGGCGGCCTCCTCGCGCGCCTCGGCGACGAGCTCACCCGCGGTCACGGCCTTGAGGAACGAGATGCTCACGTCGATCGCCACGGCCACGCTGCCGGTCGAGTTGGCCGCGGCGGCGAAGGCGAAGTCCGCGAGCGTGAAGATCACCCCGCCCTGGACGATGCCGACGCCGTTGAGGTGCTCCGGCCGGACGCGGAGCCGCGCGCGGGCGTGGCCGGAGTCCACGGACTCGAGGGCGATACCGGTGTGGGCGGCGAAGCGATCCTGGGACAGGAGCAGGCGGGCGTCGGGCATGGTCCGCCCAGAGTACGCCCCCCGCGGCGAGCAGCGCCCGCGGTTCGTGCACCCGCGCCAGGCAGCACCTGGCGGGCGAGCGGGCAGGCGTGCTCTCGCCTTGTCGCGGCGCATCACGCAGAGCTTGCAGATTTGATTCATCTCAAGCCGATCCGGCGCAGCAACTGCGGGTGTGACGTCTCTCCGTGTGCTCCCACGCGCGCGACAATCGGCAGCGAGAATCGACCGTGCGAGGGGAGTAGTGTGCGCACGGGCGAGGTCGGAGAAGCCCGCGGAATTGCAGCACATGATGCCCCTCGATCGATTCACGGACGGACGGCGGAGTGCCGTTTGTTCGAATGGCGTGCGCGAGCCGGTCCGCTCGCGCCCCCGCCGCCCAGCGTTGTCGCTGAACCCGTCATTTCCAGGAGCCCTCATGTTTCGAAATTGGTTCAACCGGCTCATGAAGTCCCAGCGCCGGCGGACGCTCTACCTCACCGCCATGGCGATCGTGTTCGGCAGCGCGTACGCGTTCGCCTCGCCGGACGCCGACGGCGCCGGATCGTCCTTCCAGTTCTTCTCTCCGCTCACCTCGCCCGAGTTCGACACGTTCGAGCGGGTCTGCATCTTCGTGGTCCTCGGGATCGCGGTCGCGGGCCTCGCGTACGCGCTCCTCCTCGTGAACCAGGTCCGCAAGGCGGATCAGGGCACGCCCAAGATGCAGGCGATCGCGGACGCGGTCCGCGAGGGCGCGAACGCGTACCTCGCCGCCCAGTTCAAGCGGATCCTGCCCCTCATCGTCATCATCACGCTCTTCCTGTACTTCACGTACACCGGCCACGAGTCGGCCTTCGGCGTGGGCCGCGCGGGCGCGTTCCTCATGGGCTCGCTGTTCAGCTGGGCCGTCGGCTTCGTCGGCATGCGGCTCGCGACCTCCGGCAACCTGCGCGTCGCCGCCGCCGCCAAGAAGAGCTACGGCGAGGCGATGCAGCTCGGGTACCGGACCGGCACCATCACCGGCATGCTCACGGACGGCCTCGGCCTCCTGGGCGGCACCCTCATCTTCCTCATGTACGGCGCCCACGCCTACGAGGCCCTGCTCGGCTTCGGCTTCGGCGGCACGCTGCTCGCGCTCTTCATGCGCGTCGGCGGCGGCATCTACACGAAGGCGGCGGACGTCGGCGCCGACCTCGTCGGCAAGATCGAGAAGGACATCCCCGAGGACGACCCGCGCAACGCCGCGACGATCGCGGACAACGTGGGCGACAACGTCGGCGACTGCGCCGGCATGGCCGCCGACATCTTCGAGTCCTACGAGGTGACGATCGTCGCCGCGATGATCCTCGGCATGGCCTCGTTCGGCCACAAGGGCGTCATCTTCCCGCTCCTCGTCCGCGGCATCGGCGTGCTGGGCTCCATCATCTCCACCTACACGGTGAAGGCGGGCGCGAACGACACCAGCGACACGGCCCTCAAGAGCGTGCACCGCGGCTTCTGGATCGGCTCGCTCATCAGCGTCGTGGGCTTCCTCGTGCTCGGGTACTTCTACCTGAACTTCAGCGCCGGCTACATGGCGCAGAACCCGTCCGCCCTCGAGGGCTTCCCGGGCGGCGACCCCACCGCGCTCCCGGTCTGGGCCAACTTCGGCGTCGCCGGCCTCGACATGCGGCCCGCCCTCACCTGCCTCATCGGCGTGGTCCTCGCGATCGCCCTGAACAAGGTCACGAGCTACTACACCCACACCACCCACGCCCCGGTGAAGAGCCTCGCCAAGTCCTGCACCACCGGCCACGCCACAAACATCATCCAGGGCTTCGCCGTCGGCTACGAGTCCACGGTCGCGAACATCGTCGTCATCGCGGTGGCGATCTTCCTGTCCGTCCTCGTCTACGCGGGCACGCCCCCGATGTTCGTCGCCTACGGCGTCGCCATGGCCGGCATCGGCATGCTCACCCTCACCGGCAACACGATCTCCATGGACGTGTTCGGCCCGGTGGCCGACAACGCCAACGGCATCGGCGAGATGGGCTACGACAAGGACGAGATGGAGAAGGCGCAGCCCGGCTCGTACAAGCGCGCCCGCCAGATCCTCGCGGACCTCGACGCGGTCGGCAACACGACCAAGGCCGAGACCAAGGGCATCGCCATCGGCTCCGCCGTCATCGCCGCCGTCTCCCTGTTCTCGTCGTTCATCGCGGTCATCGCGGTGGGCAGCGAGGACAAGATGAACCAGATGACCAAGGAGATGTACGAGAAGGTCGCCGGGCTCCTGACGGTCTCGGACCCGAAGGTCTTCATCGGCTTCCTCCTCGGCGGCGCGGTGCCGTTCCTCTTCAGCTCCTCGCTCATCCGCGCCGTCGGCCGCGCGGCGTTCAACATCGTCAACGAGTGCCGCGCCCAGTTCCGCGATCCGGAGATCTGGAAGGGCACGAAGAAGCCGGACTACGGCCGCGTCGTGAACCTCTGCACGATCGCCGCGCAGCAGGAGCTCATCGGCCCCGGCCTCCTCGCCATCGCCGCGCCGCTCATCGTCGGCCTGCTGATGGGCCCGTACGCGCTCGGCGGGTTCCTCGCCGGCATGATCCTGGTCGGCCAGCTCCTCGCCGTGTTCATGGCGAACGCCGGCGGCGCCTGGGACAACGCGAAGAAGATGATCGAGGACGGCGTCTACGGCGGGAAGGGCTCCGACGCCCACAAGGCGGCCGTCACCGGTGACACCGTGGGCGACCCGCTCAAGGACACCGCCGGCCCGGCCATCAACCCGCTCATCAAGGTGATGAACATGGTGAGCCTCCTCACCCTGGGCATCGTCCTCAAGTACTCCATCGCCGTCGAGGGCGCGACCTGGTGGGTTGGCATCGCCGGCGCCGTCGTCTGCGCCATCGCCATCGGCTACGGCGTCTACATGTCCAAGAAGGAAGTGGACATGGGCATCGAGCCCGTCGCCGCCGAGTCGAAGAACAAGGCGGCGTAAGCAAAGGCGCGCGGAAGGATCGACGGCGGAGGCCTCCGGGCCTCCGCCGTTTTCTTTTTCCCGCGCCCCTGTACGGCCGCGCGCGACACGCCCTCACATCCCGTCCTGGCGACTTGCCGGCGGACCTCTGGTGTCCCGAGCTTGCGTGATACGCTTTTCCGGCCCGCCCACCCCCAGGCCCGCGCACACGATGGCGTCGATCGTCGAAAAGTACGAGCAGATCTTCGCGGCCGACCCCCGCTCGCGGATCTTCGTCGAGCTCGCGCGGGCGCTCCTCGAGCGGGGGGACACGGCCCGGGCCATCGAGGTCTGCCGGACGGGGCTCGAGCACCACCCGTCGTCGATCCTCGGCCGGGTGATCTGGGGCCGGGCGCTGCTCGAGCAGGGAGACCGGAAGGGGGCGCAGGATCAGTTCCAGCGCGCCGTGGCCCTCGATCCCACCAGCCCCTACGCGTTCAACCTCGTCGGCGAGGCGCTGTTCACGAAGGGGCTCTACCGCGCCGCCGTCCCGGTCCTCACCCGCGCGCTCGCGCTGCAGCCCGCGGACGACCGGCTGAGGAGCTGGCTCGAGCAGGCGAAGCAGAAGGCCCAGGCGAACGGCGCGACGCCGGGCAACGGCGCCGCGACGCCCGTCCCCTCCCCTGCCGTCGTCGCCGCGGCGGGCCAGGCGAAGACCCCTGCGCTCTGGCAGGGGCCTGCGCCCGTGATCGCGCCGGCCAGGGCCCCGG
>JAEYOU010000192.1 GCA_023411405.1 Pseudomonadota bacterium
GGCGAGCGCTCGTCACCCGCCCACCGGCAGCCACCGCGCGAGGAACGCGCTCCCCTCCGCCAGGACGAAGGCGCGGAAGGCCGCGGCGGCGGGCGAGAGCACCTTCCCCTCGCGGTGGACGACGTTCCACTCGCGGTAGACCGGGAGCCCCTCCACCGGCAACACCACCAGGTAGCCCGCCGCGAGCTCGAGCCCCACCGCGTGCGCGGAGAGGAAGGCGAGCCCCATGCCGGCCATCACCGCCTGCTTGATGGTCTCGTTGGACTGCATCTCCGTGGTCCGGCCGGCGTGGACGCGGGCGCTCCTGAGGAACCGCTCGAAGGCCGCGCGGGTGCCGGACCCCGGCTCGCGCACCAGGAACGGGGCTCCGGCCAGCTCGGCGGGCGTGACGCGGCGCCGCCGCGCGAGCGCGTGATCCGGCGGGGCGACGACGACCAGCGGGTGGCGCGCGAACGGCTTCGCCGCGAGCGGGAGCTCGTGCGGGGTCGTGCCGGTGACGGCGAGGTCCACCTCGTCCTCCGCGAGCAGCCGCACCACCTCGGCGCGGTTGTTCACGAGCAGGCGGAGCTCGATGCCTGGATGACTCTTCGTGAACTGGGCCAGGAGCTTGGGCGCGAAGTACTTCGCGGTCGAGACCACCGCGATCGTGAGCCGGCCGCGCGAGAGCCCGGCGAGCGCCGCGAGCGCCTCCTCCGCGTCGCGCAGCTCTCCCAGGGCCCGGTGCGCGTGGACGAGGAGCTCCTCGCCGGCGGCGGTGAGGCGGAGCCGCCCGCGCCCGCGCTCGAACAGCGGGAGCCCGGCGATCCGCTCCAGCGCGCGGATCTGCATCGACACCGCCGGCTGGGTCAGATGCACGTCCCGCGCCGCCCGGGAGAACGAGAGCGTCCGGGCCGCGGCCACGAAGATCCGGAGCTGGCGGAGCGTGGCGTCGCGCATCGGCCCCCTGCATAAGCGGCGCTGATGCCGGCGCGCATGAGAACTGATTGGCGCTGATGGCGGGGGGTGCCTAGCGTCTTCCCAGGCGAGGCGCGGACACGGGCGCGGGCTCGTTCACGGGGAGGAAAGGAACGAATGGAGACGAACGAGAAGCGCGGCACCCGCAGCGGGGCGGAGCGGTACCGCGCCGGCGTGCTGCCGTACCGGGAGATGGGGTACTGGGAGCCCGACTACACCCCGGGCGACACCGACGTGGTCGCGGTGTTCCGGATCACCCCGCAGGACGGGGTGCCCGCGGAGGAGGCCGCCGCGGCGGTCGCGGGCGAGAGCTCGACCGCGACCTGGACCGTGGTCTGGACCGACCGGCTCACGGCCTGCGAGCGCTACCGCGCCCGCGCCTTCCGCGTCGAGCCCGTGCCCGGCACCGGCGCGGGGACGGACCGGCCGGCGCAGTGGTTCGCCTGGATCGCGTACGACCTCGTGCTGTTCGAGGAGGGGTCGATCGCCAACCTGACCGCCTCGATCATCGGCAACGTCTTCGGATTCAAGGCGCTCCAGGCGCTGCGCCTCGAGGACCTGCGCCTGCCCGTGGCGTACGTGAAGACCTTCCAGGGGCCGGCCACCGGCATCGTCGTGGAGCGCGAGCGGCTGGACAAGTTCGGCCGGCCGCTCCTCGGGGCCACCGTGAAGCCGAAGCTGGGCCTCTCCGGGAAGAACTACGGCCGCGTCGTGTACGAGGCGCTGCGCGGCGGGCTCGACTTCGTGAAGGACGACGAGAACATCAACTCCCAGCCCTTCATGCACTGGCGCGACCGCTTCCTCTTCGCGACGGAGGGCGTGAAGCGCGCCGAGGCCGAGACCGGCGAGGTGAAGGGCCACTACCTGAACGTCACCGCGGCGACGATGGAGGACATGTACGAGCGCGCGGACTTCGCCCACGCGCTCGGGGCGCCCATCGTGATGATCGACCTCGTGGTCGGCTACACCGCGATCCAGAGCATGGCGCGCTGGGCCCGCAAGCACGACACGCTCCTGCACCTCCACCGCGCCGGTCACTCGACCTACACCCGCCAGAAGTCGCACGGCGTCAGCTTCCGGGTGATCTCGAAGTGGCTCCGGCTCGCCGGCGTCGATCACGTCCACGCCGGCACCATCGTGGGGAAGCTCGAGGGCGATCCGGGGACGGTGCAGGGCTTCTACGACGTCCTGCGCGAGCGGCGCACGGCGGCCGACCCCTCGCGCGGCCTCTTCTTCGACCAGGACTGGGGCGACCTCCGCAAGGTCATGCCGGTGGCGAGCGGGGGCATCCACGCCGGGCAGATGCACCAGCTCCTCTCCTACCTGGGTGAGGACGTGGTGCTCCAGTTCGGGGGCGGCACCATCGGCCACCCGCAGGGCATCCAGGCCGGCGCCACCGCCAACCGCGTGGCCCTCGAGGCGATGGTCCTCGCGCGCAACGAGGGCCGCGACCTCTGGCGCGAGGGGCCCGACCTCCTCGCCGCCGCGGCGCGGACCTGCGCCCCGCTCCGCGCCGCCCTCGAGGTCTGGCGCGACGTCACCTTCGACTACGCGTCCACCGACACCCCGGACGCCGTCCCCACCCGCAGCGTCTGACGGAGCCGAGCCCATGAGGATCACGCAGGGTACGTTCAGCTTCCTCCCCGACCTCACCGACGAGCAGATCGCCCGCCAGATCGCCTACGCCCTGACCCAGGGGTGGGCCCTGTCCGTGGAATCGACCGACGATCCCCACCCGCGCAACGTGTTCTGGGAGATGCACGCGCCGCCCATGTTCGACGTCCGCGATCCCGCCGCCGTGCTGCGCGAGGTCGAGGCGTGCCGGGCGGCCCACCCCGACCGCTACGTGAAGGTGAACGCCTTCGACGCCACGCCCGGATGGGAGACGGTGCGGCTCTCGTTCATCGTCCAGCGCCCGCGCCACGAGGCCCGCTACCGCCTCGTGCGGCAGGAGGGGCCGGGCCGCTCGGTCGCGTACACGCTCGAGCGCCACGAGCCGCGGCGCGGCGGAGGTGAAGCGTGACCGGGGAGGAGCTGGCGGCGGCGCCGGCCGCGCCCGAGCGCGTGGACCTCTCGGCGCTCGCGGCCGAGGCGGGCGTGGACGACGAGCTCGCGTCGCTCGATCGCGAGCTCGTCGGGCTCGCCCCGGTGAAGGACCGGCTCCGCGAGATCGCCGCGCTGCTCGTGGTCGACCGCGCCCGCGAGCGGATGGGCCGCGCGCGCGTCGCGCCCGCCCTGCACATGTGCTTCACCGGGAACCCGGGGACGGGGAAGACGACGGTGGCGATGCGGCTCGCCGGCATCCTCCACCGGCTCGGCTACGTGCGCCGGCCGAACCTGGTCGCCGTGACGCGCGAGCACCTCGTCGGCGAGTGGGTGGGCCACACCGCCCCCAAGACGCGCAAGGTCCTCGAGCGCGCGCGGGGCGGCGTGCTGTTCATCGACGAGGCGTACACCCTCTACCGCCCCGAGAACGAGCGCGACTACGGCCAGGAGGCGGTGGAGATCCTGCTCCAGGCGATGGAGGGCGAGCGGGAGGAGCTGGTCGTGGTGCTCGCCGGCTACAAGGCGCGCATGGACACGTTCTTCCAGTGCAACCCGGGCTTCGGCTCGCGGATCGCGCACCACGTGGACTTCCCGGACTACGGCGCGGACGAGCTGCTCGCGATCGCGGACCTGTTCCTCGCCCGGCTCGGCTACGAGCTCGGCGCCGGCGCGCGGGAGGCGCTGCGCGAGTACGTCGTCCGGCGCATGACGCAGCCGCGGTTCGGGAACGCCCGCTCGATCCGGAACGCGCTCGACCGCGCGCGGCTCCGGCAGGCGCGGCGCCTCGTGCGGAGCGGCGGCGCCGTGGACGGCGCCGCGCTCTCCACGATCTCCGCCGAGGACATCCGCCAGAGCCGGGTGATGGCCGACGGCCGATCCGACGCGGAGCCGTTCCGCTCGCCGCTGTTCGGCACCCGCTCGCTGTTCATCGATCGCTGAGAGGAGCGCGCCCGTGTCCGTGAAGCATCCCGTCGTCGCCGTCACCGGGTCGTCCGGCGCAGGCACCACCTCCGTCACGCGCACCTTCCAGCGCATCTTCCGGCGGGAGGGCATCACGGCGCACGTCGTGGAGGGCGACGCGTTCCACCGCTACGACCGGGCCGGGATGGGCCAGGCCATGGCCGAGGCCGCCGCCCAGGGCGACCGCCACTTCAGCCACTTCGGGCCCGAGGCCAACCTGTTCGCGGAGCTCGAGGCGCTCTTCCGCGGCTTCGGCGAGACCGGGCGCGGCAAGGTCCGGCGGTACCTCCACGACGGGGAGGAGGCCGCGCCGTTCGGCCAGGATCCCGGGACGTTCACGCCGTGGACCGACCTCGCGGCCGGCGCGGACCTCCTCTACTACGAGGGGCTGCACGGCGGCGTCGTGTGCCGCGACGTGGACGTGGCCAGGCACGTGGACCTGCTCATCGGCGTCGTGCCGATCATCAACCTCGAGTGGATCCAGAAGCTCCACCGCGACAAGGGCACCCGCGGCTACAGCACCGAGGCGGTGGTGGACACGGTCCTGCGGCGCATGCCCGACTACGTGAACCACATCGTCCCGCAGTTCTCGCGCACGCACGTCAACTTCCAGCGCGTGCCCACCGTGGACACGTCCAACCCCTTCGCCGCCCGCGACATCCCCACCGCCGACGAGAGCTTCCTCGTCGTCCGGTTCGCGAACCCGAAGGGCATCGACTTCCCCTGGCTGCTCTCGATGCTCCACGACTCGTTCATGTCGCGGCAGAACACCATCGTCGTGCCCGGCGGGAAGATGTCGCTCGCGATGCAGCTCATCATGACGCCGATGATCCTGCAGATCCTGGATCGGCGGCGAAGGGTGCTGTGACGCGCCGAGACATGGAGGGTCCCGGGCAGCCCCCTGGGCGCTTCCGACCCACTGCCTCGCCCCGCATCGAACGCAGTCCCGGTACGCGCGACGGCGGCGCCATCCTTGCACTGGCGAGGTGCGCGCCGCCGATCGGCCGCACCGCGCGGCCCGAGGAAGCGGCGCCCAGGGGACGTCCAGATGGAACGTACGCACTCGATGGCCGTGTGGGCCGGGATCGTCGCGGTGGGGGCGCTGGGCTGCGGCGGCCCGGGGGGCGGCCCGGGGGGCGGCCGCGGCGGGCGCGTCGTCGAGAACAGCGCCCGGCTCGTGAGCACGAGCCTCGCGTCCCCGCCGCTCGCGGTGGGCACCCCGGCGGCCAGCTGCGGGGATGACGCTGCACGCTGCACGCCCGAGAACGTCTCGGGCGACCTGTGCTACGCGATCCTGGGGCTGGGGGAGCTCGGGGGCGACTTCTTCTCGATGACCTGGCTGGCGCCGGAGTCCACGTTCCCCGAGGGGCCGCGGTCGGGCACGTGCTCGACCGTCCAGTTCGATCTCCAGGCGACCACCTCGGTGAACGGGATGATCGAGATCCCCGACTCCGAGGAGAGCATGCCGGCCCGCCAGGACCTGATCCGGGCCGAGCTCATGTTCAACTACGTGGACGTGAGGTTCACGCTCCCGGGTCCGCTCGCGGGCAGCTACGTCGTGCGGACCGTGTACGCGACCTCGGCCACCGCGCCGGACGTCGCCGGCACCATGGCGCTGGGCGACAAGCTCGTCCGGGCGGAGGGGGAGTCCACCTTCCGCTGGTGCAACGCCGCGGGCTGCGACGAGGACCGCGCGGCGGTCGCGGCCGGGATCATCCAGGACGCGACCGTCGTCGACTACGCGTTCCCGGGCGACGGCAACCCCGACTACGTCAACGTCACCGCCAACTTCCTCGAGGCGGTGCCGGTCTCCTACGCGCTCCTCCAGGATCCGACCCGCACCTGGACGCTGGACTTCTCCGTTTCCGACGCGATCGTCTGGTCCGTACCGCCCTCGGAGATGGCGGACCTGCCCGCGATGCTGGACGCGTTCCGGCTGAAGTTCGGCCCGAACCGGTCCACGACGTACGGAGAGACGGACGACGGCATCCGCGCCACGCTCACCCTGGACCCTGCCGGAGAGGACTGAAGCTCCGGCGCGGGCGGCGCGCGAACGGCGCGCCCGCCCGCGCGCAGGACCGCAGCGTTCGGGCGATCCCTCGCGAGGAGCGCGATGATCCGTCCCGGTCACGGCGGTGGGCGAGCCGAGCGC
>JAEYOU010000300.1 GCA_023411405.1 Pseudomonadota bacterium
GAGGAACTCTGAACATGCATATGGAGCGCAGGCGTTTTCTCGGACTCTCATTCGGCCTTGCTGCGGCACTCGCGAGCGCAAGGCGCGCCGTCGCCGCCCTTCCAAAGGCGAAGATTACGCGGGTGCGTTACTACAAATCGCCCGGCGACGCAGCGCGCCGTTCGAGCAAAGTCCCCGGGCTGTTCAACCAGAGCACGAACGTTGTGGTCGTCGAGACCGATGCGGGCCTGACGGGCATCGGCGAGGGCGGCTCAAAAGACACGATCGAGCAGTGTGCCGCCGCGCTGATCGGCAGGGACCCTTTCCGGATCGAAGATAACTGGCAGATCCTTTTCCGCGGCTATTTCTACCCCGCGGGACGGGAAAAGCTGCACGCGCTCGGTGCGCTCGACATGGCGCTGTGGGACTTGAAGGCGAAAGCTCTGGGCGTGCCTCTCTACCAGATGTTTGGCGGCCCGAGCCGTGAGCACGTCGAATGTTACGCGACCGGCTTTCCATCGAAGGGCAGTCTGAAGGAAACGGCTCGTGCGTGCATCGAATCGGGCTACCGGGCAATTCGCATAGGGCCCGCCGACGGGAACCCATGGGATCGTTTCGACACCACGGAAGGCACCTTCGCCATGTGCAGGGAAGCTCGTGAAGGCGCAGGCAAAGACGGCGGCTGGGCGGTGGATTTTCACACGCGTTTCGACTATCCCGACGCGGTGCGGCTGGCGAAGAAAGTCGAAGATCTCGCGCCGTACTACGTCGAGGATCTCATCCGGTCTGAGAATCCGGACGCCTACCGAGTGCTTCGAGGCCAGACCTCGGTCCCCATCGCCGTGGGAGAACAGTTCGGCGCTAAGTGGGACCTGAACTCACTGGTAGAGAATCATCTGATCGACTACGCGCGGGTGACGGTCCCCAACGTGGGCGGCATCACCGAGTTCCTCAAGATCATGGCGATGTGCGAGACGCACTATGTCGGCCTGATTCCGCACTTCACCGGCCCGATCTCGGAGGCGGCCCTCGTTCACCTCTGCGGCGCGTTCTCCGGGCCTGCCCTGATGGAGATGCTTCCGCGCGCAACCAGCGGGTACGACTACCTGCCGCAAGCCTTCGATTTCCGCAAGGGCAAGCTCTGGCTCAATGAGCGCCCCGGACTGGGCGTGACCTTCGACGAGAAGCGGCTGCCGCTACTGGCCGACGTCGCCGAAGCAGCGCAGCCGACCCCGATTTACCGCCGTCCCGACGGCTCGATGACAAACTGGTAGCGCCAACGCAGGCGGCAAACCGTGCCGGCGCAAACCGCACCGCGCAAACCGTGCCGCGACCGTGAGGGAGCGGTGGCGGGTGTGGCGCGGGTGTCTGGCGGGTGCGTGGGGGTGGGTGATGTCCGACCGGTCCATCTTGCCCCGTCCCGCCCCGCCACTGTAACTTGGAGCGGAGCAATAATATGCGCCAAGCCCGGCTAATCTTTCTGAGCGCCGTCCTTCTCTGGCCCGTAGCGGCAGCCCAGCCTGGTCGCTCGTCGGACGCGATCCTCGACGAGATCCGGTCGCACAAAGAAGGACTTGCTGTTTGGTGGATGGGCAATTCGGGATGGCTCATCAAGTCCGATGGCGTCCTCATCGGAACCGATCTGGACCTCGAGCCCGAGGGAAAGATTCACCCGCCCCCGTTGACCGCGGAAGGGCTCGCCGGGCTACTCGATGTCGCGTTTGTCACTCATCATCACGGCGACCACTGCAACCGGCCCACCTTACAGGCATTGGCCCGAGGCCGGTGCAGGTTCGTGCTGCCGCGCACGTGTCTGAAGAGCGTTTCCGGCCTGGCAATTGCCGGGGACCGCGTCGTCGTCCCGGAACCCGGCCGTCCATTCGACATCACCGGCATTCGCGTCGAGCCTATCCATGCCATACACGGCAACCAGGACTTCACTGTTCTCACGCGGGAACCGGACTTCGTGGATTCGATCCGATACAACTGCGGCTACGTCTTCAATATCGGGGGCAGGCGCGTGCTCCAGCCCGGCGACTCCGTACTGACCGAAGAGCATCTCGCGCTCCAAAATATCGATGTCCTGTTCGTCTCACCCACGGTGCACAACATGTACATCGATCGATCGCACATCCTCATCAACCGCCTGGAGCCGGCCTACATCTTCCCCCAGCACTTCGAAACCTACCGCCAAACCGGCGACAACGCCTTCTGGACGCGCGGTTACCCCGATGAGCTCGAACTCCGCCTGTCCCGCGAACTCCAGCGCCGCTATCACAAGCTCGCGCACGGCGAGAAGTTCGTGATCCCATCCAAACCGGACTAAATCCTAACCTCTCCGGCCTTCCTCTGCGCCGTCTCCGCGCCCTCTGCGACTCTGCGGTGTGCTGCTTTTCAGCGGTCTTCGACGCTACGCCCGCTGCTTCCACCGTCCCCGTGTGAAGTCCGGGAACGGCACGGGCGCGCTCCCCTTCGCCACCGACATCTCGCTCAGCGGACCCGGCGCGCTCCACGCGGCCGCATCGTACACATCCATCTCCGGCACGATGCCGTCCTTCATGCACTGGATCAGCCGGTAGCACTCGATGAAATCCATGCCGCCGTGGCCGCCCAGCTTGCGCGCGGTCTCGCCGAGTTCCTTCCAATACGGGTGCTCGTACTCCGCTTTGAAGCGGTCGATGGACGCGAACTCATGGTTGCCCATGCTGTCCAGGTAGATGCGCGGCGGATAGTCGCGGAAGATGCCCTTGGTGCCGGCGATCAGGTTGATGCGGTCGTACGGTTGCGGGCTGCTGACGTCGTGTTCCAGCGTGATCAGCCGGCCTTTCGCCGTCTTGATCAGGCTGACGTTCATG
>JAEYOU010000255.1 GCA_023411405.1 Pseudomonadota bacterium
GCTGGGTCCCGCGGCGCGGAGCCACCCCCGCGCGGGCGGCGCGTCCGTCATGGGAAGACCACCGCCACCTTGACGTCGGCCTCCTCGCGCGCGAGCGCCTCGCGCCAGCGTTCGATCGGCACCCGCCGGGTCACGAGGCCGGCGAGCCACCGGCGCTCGGCGCGCCCGAGCGCCTGGGCCGCGGCCTCCCAGTGCGCGCGGTTCGCGTTGACCGAGCCGAACACGACGTTGTTCTCGAGGACGAGCGCGCGCGTGAGCGCGCCGGGATCGACGCTGGCGCAGCGCCCGGTGGGTGAGACGCCGAGCAGGCAGACGATGCCGTTCGGGCGCGGCGCCTTCATGGCGTCGAACAGGAGGCCGGGGGCGCCGGTGCACTCGAGGACGACGTCCGCGTCGCGGCCGGCCTCCTCGACGTCGCTCGCGTGGTACGTCGCGCCGAGCGCCGCCACCAGGCGCGGCTTCGGGCCGTCCTGGGCGCGATCGAGGACGTGGACGTCGAGGCCGCGCTGCACGCCGAGCAGCGCGGCGAGGAGCCCGATCGGCCCTGCGCCGGTGACGAGCACGCGCCGCGGGCGCCACCGCGCGCGCGTCCCGATCCGCTCCACCTGCTCCCACGCCTTCGCGACGACGCTGGCCGGCTCGAGGAGCACGCCGAGCTCGCCCAGCGTCGGGTCCACCGAGACGAGCCGTTCGGGCGGGAGGCGCCACCGCTCGCGCAGGAACCCGTGGCGCCCGGCGATGCCGTGCTCGGTGTACCGCCCGTTCCGGCACATGTCCCACTCGCCCACGGCGCAGCTCGCGCACGGGACCGGGTCCGGCCAGCGGACGATCCCGGCGACGAGGTCGCCGGGGCGCAGGCCGGCGTCGGGCGGCGCCTCGAGCACCTCCCCCAGGGACTCGTGGCCGAGGACGAGCCGGTCCTCGCGCGGCGGCGCCGCGCCGTACGCGCCCTCGAGGATCTCGTCGTCCGTCCCGCAGATCCCGACCGCCCGCGCCCGCACGAGCACCGCGCCCTCGCCGGGCGGCGGCTCGGGCAGCTCGACGAGCGCTGCGGAGCCCTTCCGTCCGGGAGCGACCGTGAGCGCGCGCATCAGTCCTCCTCCCGCTCCTCGGCGGGGTGCGGCATGGCGTGCGTGAGGTTGAAGGCGGTGTTCACGATCCCGATGTGGGAGAAGGCCTGGGGGAAGTTCCCGAGCTGGCGGCGCGCGGCGGGGTCGTACTCCTCGGCGAGGAGCCCCACGTCGTTCCGGAGCGAGAGGAGCCGCTCGAAGAGGGCGCGGGCCTCGTCGGCGCGGCCGGAGAGCGCGTAGTGGTCGGCGAGCCAGAAGGAGCAGAGCAGGAACACGCCCTCCCCGGGCGGGAGGCCGTCCGCGCCGTCGTCCGGGTAGCGGAGCAGGAGCCCGTCGTGGAGGAGCTCCCGCTCGATCGCGCGGACGGTGCCCTCGACGCGCGGGTCCCGGTGCGGCAGGAACCCGACGAGCGGCAGCAGCAGGGTCGCCGCGTCGACGCGGCGCGAGCCGTACGCCTGGGTGAAGGCGCCCACCTCCGGGTTCCAGGCGCGGCGGCACACGTCCGCGTGGATCTCGTCCCGCAGCGCTCTCCACCGGTCGGCGGGCCCCTCTCGGCCGAACCGCTCCACCGCCTTGACCGCGCGATCGAACGCCACCCACGACATCACCTTCGAGTGCGTGAAGTGCTGCCGGGGTCCGCGCACCTCCCAGATCCCCTCGTCCGGCTCTCGCCACGCGCCCTCGAGGTGATCGAGGAGGGCCTGCTGGACCCGCCAGACCTCCGGCTCCGGCGCGAGCCCCTTGCGCCGGGCGTGGTGGAGCGCGTCGAAGACCTCGCCGTAGACGTCGAGCTGGAGCTGGTGCACCGCGCCGTTGCCGACGCGCACCGGCGCGCTCCCCTCGTAGCCGGGGAGCCACGGCAGCGTGAGCTCGGGCAGGCGTCGCTCGCCCGCGACGCCGTACATGATCTGGAGCTGCGCGGGATCCCCGGCCACGGCGCGCACGAGCCACTCGCGCCACGCGGCGGCCTCGTCGCGGAAGCCGCCGACGAGGAGCGCGTAGAGCGCGTAGGTGGCGTCGCGGAGCCAGCAGTACCGGTAGTCCCAGTTCCGCACGCCGCCGATCCACTCCGGGAGCGAGGTGGTGGGCGCGGCCACGATGCCGCCGGTGGGCGCGTAGGTGAGCGCCTTGAGGACCACGAAGGAGCGCGTCACCGCCTCCCGCCACGGGCCCTCGTAGGCGCAGCAGGCGCCCCACGCGCGCCACCACCGCTCGCTGGCGGCGACCGCCTCGACCGGATCGATCGGGGGCGGGACCGGCTCGTGGGAGCGGTGCCAGCAGAGCTCGAAGGGGACCTTCTCGCCCGCGCGAACGTCGAAGCGCGCGACCGTGGTGAACCCTTCGCCGTGCGTCGGTACGGGCGTGCGCAGCGCCACGGCGTCCGGCCCCGCGACGGCGTGCAGCGCGTCGCCGCGGCGCTGGACCCAGGGGACGATCCACCCGTAGTCGAACCGGAGGGCGAGCTCCATCCGCATCGCGACCGTGCCCTCGACGCCCTCGACCACGCGGACGAGGTCGGGCCGCTCCTCGCCGGGCGGCATGCAGTCCACCACGCGCGCGACGCCGTCGCGGGTGCGGAACGTCGTCTCGAGGACCAGCGTGGCCTCCCGGTACCGGCGCCGTGTCTCGAGCACCGTGCCGGGGAGCGGGGCGACGAGCCACCGTCCGTGCGACGGGTCGCCGAGCAGGGCGGCGAAGCAGGCCCCGGAGTCGAAGCGCGGCAGGGGCAGCCAGTCCACCGAGCCGTCCCGGCCCACGAGCCCGGCGGTCCGTAGATCGCCCACGAGGGCGTAGTCCTCGATCGGCAGGGGGGCCATCCGAGGAAGGTGGGCCGGGGGTGCGCGGGCGGCAACCGCCGGGCCGGGTCCGCGCTGGGCTATTCTGCGGGTGAACCCGGGGCCGCCGCGCCCCGCAGGCGCCGGAGCGCGAACAGCGCGAGGTCCTTCCCCTTGGCCTCGAGCATCAGGTCGGCCGGGTGGCGCAGCGCGCGGGCGAGCGCGCCCCAGTCGCGCGCGGCGATCCCCTCGGCGTGCGCGCCGGGGCGGGCGCCGGCGCGCTGGCTCGCGAGGTGGTAC
>JAEYOU010000319.1 GCA_023411405.1 Pseudomonadota bacterium
GGGCGACCCTGCGCTGCGGGACACCGCCGCGGCGCTGGCCGGCTCCGAGGTGGACCCGCTCGTCGCGCGCGCCTTCGCGGACGCCGCGCGGGCGCTCTCCGGGCGGTGACGCGTGGGCCCCTTCGACGCGAGCGCACCGCCGATGTCCGAGGAGGAGTTCCGCCTCCTCCGGGCGGTGATCCACGAGCACTGCGGCCTCTGGTACCGCGACGGGAGCGCGTACCTGCTCGAGAAGCGCCTGCACCCGCGCGTCCAGGCGCTCGGGCTCGCCGACTTCGCCGCGTACCATCGATATTTGAGGTTCGATCCGGGCCGCGAGGCGGAGCTCGACGAGGCCGCCGACATCCTCACCACCAACGAGACCTACTTCTACCGGGAGCCGTACCAGCTCCGCGCCTTCACCCGCGAGATCCTCCCGTCGCTCGCCGAGACCAACGCGTCGCTCCGGCGCCTGCGGATCCTCTCGGCGGGCTGCAGCACCGGCGAGGAGGTCTACACGCTCGCCGCCCTGGTGAAGGAGGCGGGCCTGTTCGAGGGGTGGGACGTGGAGCTCGTCGGCTCGGACATCTCCCGCCGCTGCATCGCCCAGGCGCGCGCCGGCGCCTACGGCGAGCACGCGTTCCGCATGCCCGACGCCGCGCCGATGCGGCGCTGGTTCCACCTGCGCGGCGGCAAGTGGGTGGTGGACGAGGCGCTCCGGTCGACGGTCCGGTTCCAGCGCGAGAACCTGGTCGCGCCGAACGCGCTCTCGACCGTGTCCCGGCTCGACGTCGTCTTCTGCCGGAACATGATGATCTACTTCGACCTCGAGGCCCGGCGGGCGCTCCTCAAGCGCCTGCACCACCGGATGCGCGGGGGCGCGTGGCTCCTGCTCGGGCACTCGGAGTCGCTCATCAACGTCACCGCCGACTTCGAGCTCGTCCACCTCACGAACGACCTCGTCTACCGCAAGCCGGCCGGCGCGGCGGAGGACGGGGCGTGAACGGCGGGGCGGCACGCGCGGGCCGCGAGGTCCGGGTCCTCCTCGTGGACGACTCGGCGACGAGCCGCGCCCACCTCTCGTCGATCCTCGAGGACGCGGCCGGGATCCAGATCGTCGGGCAGGCGAGCGACGGCGAGGAGGGGCTGCAGCACGCCCTCCGGCTCCAGCCGGACGTCATCGTGCTCGACCTCCAGATGCCGCGCATGGACGGGTTCACGTTCCTGCGCCTCCTCATGCCGCGCCGGCCCACGCCCGTCGTGGTGGTGTCCTCGCAGGCCCGCCGGACCGACGTGTTCCGGGCGCTCGAGCTCGGCGCCCTCGACTTCGTGGCGAAGCCCGACGGGACGGCGGCCTCCCTCGAGGCGTTCCGGGAGGAGATCCTGCGGAAGTGCTCGACCGTGCGCGCGCTCCGGCTCGAGAACCTCGCGGCCCGCCGGCCCATGCCCGTGGTCGCAGTGGAGCCCGACGTCGCGCCGCGGGTGGTGGCGATCGGCGCGTCGACGGGCGGGCCGCAGGCCCTCTCCCAGCTCGTGCAGGCGCTCCCGTACGACGCCCCCATCGCCGTGGTGATCGCGCAGCACATGCCGGAGAAGTTCACCTCGACCTTCGCGCAGCGGCTCGCGCGCACCGGCGCCTTCACCGCCAAGGAGGCGGAGGAGGGGGACCGCGTGGCGGTCGGCCGGATCCTGGTGGCGCCGGGCGGGCGGCACATGGAGGTCGTGCGGGAGGACGAGGGCACGCTCCGCGTCCGGATCGTACCGCCCGAAGGTGGTGGGACCGCTCGCTACACCCCCTCCATCGACCGGCTATTCGCCTCGGTGGCGGCCGCCTGCGGGCCGAACGCCTGCGGCGTGGTCCTGACCGGCATGGGGAACGACGGCCGGGAGGGAGTCCGGGCGATCCGCGCCGGGGGCGGGCTCACGCTCGCAGAATCCGAAGACACCGCCGTGGTATACGGGATGCCACAAGCCGCGGCCGACAGCGGAGCCGTACTGGAAGTGCTGGACCTCGGGGCCATCGCCGACCGCCTGGCCCGCTTCGGGAGGGAGAGCTAGAGCCCATGGCGCAGCTGCACGCCCTGGTCGTGGACGACAGCCCCGCGATGCGCAAGCAGCTGAGCTACGCGCTCCAGCGGGTGATGGGCATGGACGCCACCGAGGCCGGTGACGGCGCGGACGCGTGGCGAAAGCTCGCCACGTCCACGTTCGACATCCTCATCACCGACATCAACATGCCGCTCATGGACGGGCTGAAGCTCGTCTCGCTCGTCCGGTCCGGCGGCCCGCACCAGCGGATCCCCATCGTCGTCATCACCACCGAGAGCGCCGAGGCCGACCGCCGCCGCGCCATGGCCCTCGGCGCGAGCGCCTATCTCGTGAAGCCGGTGCAGGCGCAGCAGGTGGTGGAGACGGTGAAGACGCTGCTGCGGATGGATTGAGGGGCCGCCGCGCAGCGTCTTGCGCAGCCCGCCCGCTCGCTCCGCTCGTTGCTTCGCTCTGGACCCCTCGAGCCGGTTGGGATCGGTCGGCGCAGGCCCGGCCCCGCCCTCGAGGCGGTTCCGATGAACGGGCTCGAGGCGTCCCGCTCGTCGCGGCCTTCGCTCCGCTCGCTCTCGTTCTGGCGGGGGATGAACTGGCACAGCAAACCCTGACGCTGCCGCGCCGAGCGCCGTGGCCTACCGTCTAGACGCAGTCTTCGCTGGCCGGACGTACGAGCACTGAGACGAGACCTCTTTGCCCCTCAGCGACCCTTCGATCTCGTCAACCTCGATCTTGTCACGACCCATGAACTGGCCGTCGATTCTCAGCCGAAGCAGGCCGCGATGAGCGCAGCTCTCGTCTGTAGGCGGAGACACCTGTTCAAGCACGACCGCATGCTCTTCCCGTCGGACCACGCGGAACCTGATGCTGCACTCGCCAACCTCGTGGAACGCGAGTGTGTCGCCAGTGATCGTGAGGTAAGCGCCGCCCTCCGATCCACATGCTCGCTTCCACCGAGGCCGATTCCTCCACGGCCTGGTCACGGACCACGGCGGCCGCGCGCGAGTGGCCCTGGATCTCGCCGAAACGGCCCGATACCAACGCTATCGCAGCCGCCGGAGCGCCGGAGCCCGGCCCCCGCGGAGCGGTACACCGAGGGCGCGCAGCCCTGCCGACCGGAACCCGCGCGCGGAGTGGACCTCTCTCGGCGGGCGCGCCCCTGTCCGAAGCCGGCCACCCGCGCGCAGCGCGGAAGTGGCCGGCAAGTTGGGCGCGCCTCGCCAAGCCGTGATGCACGTTCGCCGCGCGCGTACCGAGATCCCCGCCGCGCGCCCGAGGTAGCGAAGCGGGGGCCGGGCGGAGGGGCGGAGGCGGCGTACGGCAGGCTCAGGGCGAGCGGGGTCAGAGCGCACGGGCACGGGTGCGGGGCTATGGCGTGATGCGTTCCATCATCCGCGCGAACGGGATGGTCTCGCGGACGTGGTGCAGGCCGCAGATCCAGGCGACGCAGCGCTCCACCCCCATCCCGAACCCCGCGTGCGGCACCGTCCCGTACCGGCGCAGGTCGAGGTACCACTCGAACGCCTCGCGCGGCAGCGCGTGCGCGGCGAGGTCCGCCTCGAGCTTCGCGAGATCGCTCTCGCGCTCGCCGCCGCCGATGATCTCGCCGTAGCCCTCCGGCGCGAGCACGTCGCAGCCGAGCGCGAGGCGCGGGTCCTGCGGGTCCTTCCTGAAGTAGAAGGCCTTCATCTCCGCCGGGTAGCGGTGGACCATGACCGGGCGGTCGAAGCGGCTCGCGAGCGCGGTCTCCTCGTCGCCGCCGATGTCGTCGCCCCACTTCATCGGGTGGCCCGCCTCCTGGAGGACCTTCACGGCCTCGCCATAGGTGATCCGGGGGAACGGCGGCCGTACGGCCCGGAGCTTCTCGACGTCGCGCTCGAGGACCGTCCGGAGCTCCTTCTCGTGCTTCGCGAGGACCGCCTGGACGACGGCGCTCACGAACTCCTCCATGAGCTCCATGTCGCCCGCCAGATCCATGAAGGCCACCTCCGGCTCGACCATCCAGAACTCGGTGAGGTGCCGGCGCGTCTTCGACTTCTCGGCGCGGAAGGTCGGGCCGAAGCAGTAGACCTTCCCGAGCGCCATCGCGGCCGCCTCCATGTAGAGCTGGCCGGACTGCGTGAGGTAGGCCTTCCCGAGGTCGAAGTAGGGGACCTCGAACAGCGTCGAGGTGCCCTCGCAGGCGCTCGGGGTGAAGATGGGCGCGTCCACGAGGGTGAAGCCGCGCTCGTCGAGGAAGTCGCGGATGGCCTTCACGACCGAGTGTCGGACGCGCAGGATGACCTGCTGGCGCTGGGAGCGGAGCCAGAGGTGCCGCTGCTCCATCAGGAACGCGACCCCGTGCTCCTTGTGCCCGATGGGGAACTCCGCGGCGGGGCGCGCCAGGACCTCGAGGCCGCGCACGTCGAGCTCGAAGCCGATCGGGGAGCGATCGTCCCTCTTCACGAGGCCCGTGACGGTGAGGCTCGTCTCCTGCGGCAGGTGATCCGCGGCCTGGAAGACCTCGGGCGGCACGTTGCCCTTGAACACGACGCACTGGATCGTCCCCGTCCCGTCGCGGACCTGGAGGAAGTGGAGCTTCCCGGAGGACCGGCGGTTGTGGAGCCAGCCGTGGAGGGTGACCTCCTTCCCCTCGTGCTGGGCGATCTGAGCGACGTAGACGGGCGGGAACATGCGGCGGCTCCGGGGCAGGCTCGAGGAAGCGACAATATAGCGCGGGGCCGGCGCCGGGAGCCCTGCTACCCGAGGTGGCGAGCCCCGCGCGGCGCCTCCGCGAAGGGAGACGAACCTCCGGGGGTCCGCTACTATCGCCCGCCATGTCGATGAACGAACGCTACGAGCCGCAGTCGATCGAGCCCCGCTGGCAGAAGCGCTGGGAGGAGGCGGGCGCCTTCAAGGCAGGCCGCCGCCCCGAGGCCGAGCCGCGCTACGTCCTGGAGATGTTCCCGTACCCGTCCGGCGCCATGCACATGGGCCACGCCCGCGTGTACACCATCGGTGACGCGCTCGCCCGGTACCTCCGGAAGCGGGGCTACGACGTCCTCCACCCCATCGGCTTCGACGCGCTCGGCCTCCCGGCCGAGAACGCCGCGATCAAGGACGGCCGTCACCCCGCCGAGCGGACCCGCGAGAACATCGTCTCCTTCCGGTCGGAGATGAAGAAGCTCGGCTACGCCTTCGACTGGGAGCGGGAGATCGTCACCGCGGACCCGGAGTACTACCGCTGGAACCAGTGGTTCTTCCTGCAGATGCTGCAGCGCGACGTCGTGTACCGGCGCGAGGGGAAGGCGAACTGGTGCACGGGCTGCAACACCGTCATCGCCAACGAGCAGGTGCTCGAGCAGGAGGGGAACCAGGTCTGCGAGCGGTGCAGCGCGCCGGTCGTGGAGAAGGTCATCCCCGAGTGGGCGTTCCGGATCACGAAGTACGCGCAGTCCCTGCTCGACGGGCTGGATGGGCTCGGCGCCTGGCCGGAGCGGATCACCACCATGCAGCGCAACTGGATCGGCAAGAGCCAGGGTGCCGAGGTCCGGTTCGCGGTGGCGGGGAGCGACGGGACGAAGATCCCGGTCTTCACCACGCGCGTGGACACCATCTACGGCTGCACCTACGTGGTCCTCGCGCCGGAGCACCCGCTCGTCGCGAAGCTGACCGCGCCGGAGCGGCGCGCCGAGGTGGACGCCTTCGTCGCCCGGATGAGGAAGACCGACGCCGTGGAGCGCACCGGCGAGAGCGCACCCAAGGAGGGCGTCTTCACCGGCGCGCGCGCGGTCAATCCGTTCACCGGCGAGGAGGTGCCGGTCTGGATCGCGAACTTCGTCCTCGCCGAGTACGGCACGGGCGCGGTGATGAGCGTGCCGGCGCACGACCAGCGCGACTTCGAGTTCGCGAAGAAGTACGGCCTGCCGATCCGGACCGTCATCCAGCCGCCGAAGGGCGACCGTACGCCGCCCGGCGACCAGCTCGCCGCCGCCACCACGGAGGACGGCGTGCTCGACGCCTCCGGGCCGTTCACCGGGCTGGCGTCGGCCGAGGCGCGTCGGAAGATGTCGGCCCACGCCGCGGAGAAGGGGTTCGGCGCCGCGACCATCCGCTGGCACCTGCGCGACTGGGGCTTCTCCCGCCAGCGCTACTGGGGCACGCCGATCCCCATCGTCTACTGCCCCGACCACGGGGCCGTCCCGGTGCCGGAGAAGGACCTGCCGATCGTCCTCCCGCCGCAGGCGATCATCACCGGCACCGGCGAGCCGCCGCTCGCCAAGGTCCCCGAGTTCGTGAACACCACCTGCCCGCGGTGCGGGAAGCCGTCGCGGCGCGAGGTGGAGACGATGGACACGTTCGTGGACTCGTCCTGGTACTACGCCCGCTACCTCTCGCCGAAGGACGCGGCCCGTCCCTTCGAGCCCGAGGCGGCGAAGCGCTGGCTGCCCATCGACGTCTACGTCGGCGGCCCCGAGCACGCGGTCATGCACCTGCTCTACTTCCGGTTCTGGCACCGGGTGCTGCGGGAGCTGGGGCTCGTGCAGGAGGACGAGCCGTGCAAGCGGCTCGTCACGCAGGGCATCGTGAACGGCGCCGACGGCCGGAAGATGTCCAAGCGCTGGAACAACTCCGTCGCCCCGGGGCCGATGGTCGATCGGTTCGGCGCCGACACGCTGCGCCTCTTCATCCTGTTCGCCGCGCCGCCGGAGAAGGACATCGACTGGTCGGACAGCCAGGTCGAGGGGCTGCACCGGTTCCTGCGCCGGGTCTGGCGGGTCTACCACGACCGGCAGGACTGCTTCGGCGCGCCCGAGGCCGCGCTGGCGCAGGCGGCCGGGGAGGCGCTGGAGCTGCGCCGGAAGACGCACCGGACGGTGAAGCGGGTCACCGAGGCGTTCGAGGCGGAGCTGAAGTTCAACACCGGCATCGCCGGGCTGATGGAGCTCGTGAACGCGCTCGAGGCGATCGAGCCGGAGACGGACGCCGACCGGGCCGCCGTCCGTGAGGCGCTCGTGGCGCTCGCGGCGATGCTCTCGCCGTTCGCGCCCCACGCTGCCGAGGAGCTCTGGCACGAGGTGGTCGGGCCCGGCGCCCGCGACCGGCTCGTGGCCGAGGAGCCGTGGCCGACCTTCGATCCCGCGCTCGTCGCGGCCGACACGGTCACCATCGCCGTCCAGGTGAACGGCAAGCTCCGCGGGGAGGTCCAGGCCGCGGTCGCGGCGGGCGAGCCCGAGGTCCGGGCGCTCGCCGAGGGCGACGAGAAGGTGAAGGCGCACCTCCAGGGCAAGACCGTCCGGAAGGTGGTCTTCGTGCCGAAGCGGCTCATCAACTTCGTGGTGGGGTAGGGCGATGGCCTGGCGAACCCGGGCCGGCCTCGTGGCGCTCGCCCTGCTCGCCGTCTCCTGCGGCTATCGCGCCGCGACGGCGTACCACGCCCGGGGCGGCGTAGAGCGGCTCCACGTCCGCGCGTTCGAGAACGACTCGAGCGAGCCGGAGCTGGGCGCGGTCCTGACGAGCGCCCTGCGCGAGGAGCTCGCCCGGCGCGGCGCGGGCGCCGGGGCCGACGCGCGCGCGCAGCTCGAGGGAACGGTGCGCGTGACCTCCGGCACGCCATCGAGCTACTTCGACGCGACCGCCGCGGTCAGCGTGGAGATCCACGCCCGCCTCTCGGTCGACGGCAAGCCCGTCCACGAGCTCACGATCCAGCGCACCGAGGCGCACCAGGGCGGCGCCGACGCGCTGGAGGCGGAGGGCAGGAAAGCGACGGCGCTGCACAAGCTCGCGCGCGAGGCGGCGCGAGATCTGCTTGCGGCGTTCGAGGCGCCGGCTCCGTAGCGGAGCGAGCGGGGAGACTGGGGGGCCGAGGGACGAGGCCCCCCAGCAAACACCACCGCGGGGCGTTCGGCCTCGGCTTACGCCTTGGCCGCAGCCGCGGGCGGCTTCGCGACCGCCTTGGCGAGGCGCGAGATCTTGCGGGAGGCGGCGTTCTTGTGGACGACGCCCTTCGACCGGGCGGAGGAGAGGGCCTTCTCCGCGGCGGGCATCGCCGCCTTGGCCCCCGCGGCGTCGCCGCGGGCGAGCGCCTCGCGGACCTTCTTCACGGCGTTCTTCACGGCCGTGCGGACCTGGACGTTGCGAGCCCTGCGCTTCTGGGCCTGACGGTTGCGCTTCTCCGCGGATACGGTGTTCGCCAAGATGATCTCCGGGTCGGTCGAGGGCGCGCTAATTACCGCCCATCACGAGCCGAGTCAAGGGGTTATGACGTTCGGGCGCACCACCCGCCGATGCGCGCCGCGCGCCGCGGTGCACGCGCGCGCCGCGCGTTGGCGGTCCCGCGTGAGTTCCCTCGTACCGGGCGTACGAGTGCCACTCGCGGAGATGGCTCCCCGTGGAGCGTGCGCGGCTTGGCCTAGAGCGGAGCGGTAGCGCGAGGCACCTGCCGCGGAGAGCCTTCGGCCAGGCGGGCGCGCGGAGCATTCACCGCGGGGGGCGTTGGAAATCAACGGAGCGCGGCGCGTCTGCGCGACGGAGCCAAGTCCCGCGAGGTCGGGAAAGCCGGTCACCACGCGGAGTTATCCACCGCGAGGAAGACCGTTGGCCCGCGGCATGCCGGAACGGGCCAGGGTGATGGGCGACTCGGACGCGGATGACGTCAAACCCGTGATAATCCGAAGGAAAATACGGGTAGGTCGATCCGGGGAACGGCGTCGATCGGGTGACTTCCCCGTGTCCGTCCTTCCACCCTACCGAGTTATCCACCGACTTTCCCCAACGGCTGTGGAGAGGCGACCGCGCTAGGGGCATCCGCGGTTTTCTCTTGACCTTCGAGTGATTTCGCTTCGTCCCAGAGCGCGTCCATCTGGGCCAGCGTCGCGGTCCCGTGCGGGATTCCCCGGCGCTCCAGCTCGCGCTCGACGTGCTCGAACCGGGACACGAACCGGCCGATCGTCCCGCGCAGTGCCTCCTCTGGGGCGAGCTGGAGCTTCCGGCCGAGGTTCGCGAGCGCGAAGAGGACGTCGCCGAGCTCGTGCTCGATCTCCGCGCGATCGCCGGCCGCGATGGCCGCGTCGAGCTCCTCGAGCTCCTCCGTCACCTTGGCGCGCGCCCCGCCGGCGTCGGGCCAGTCGAACCCGATGCGGCTGGCCTTCTCGGTGAGCCGGTCGGCGCGGGCGAGCGCCGGCATCTCCCGCGGCACGCCCTCGAGGACGCTCTTCCCGCCGCCCTTCTTCTTCTTCTCCTCGCGCTTCAGCGCCGCCCACTGGCGGAGCACTCCCTCGGCGTCCTTCACCTCGGCGTCCCCGAACACGTGCGGGTGGCGGGAGACGAGCTTGCCCGAGATCGCGTCGGCGACGTCGGCGAAGTCGAACGCGCCCTCCTCCCTGCGCAGCTGCGCCTGGAAGACGATCTGGAGCAGGAGGTCCCCGAGCTCCTCGCGGTGATCGGCGACGTCGCCGCCGTCGATCGCCTCGAGCACCTCGTACGTCTCCTCGAGCACGTAGGGCCGGAGCGACCGGAGCGTCTGCTCGCGGTCCCACGGGCATCCCCCGGGCCCGCGCAGCCGTTCCATGATGGAGAGGAGGTGCTCGATCGCGCGGGCGGCTCGGGTCATGGCGGCTCTTCTTAGCGCGCAACCGGCCGTGCTACCATCCGGTTCTCCGTGACGACCCGCGGAACGAAGAACCTCGCTCTCCTGGCCTCGGTCCTCGCGACGGCCGCGCTCGCCCTCCTGGCGTCGCCCGCGCCGGCGCGCGCGCAGGTCACGCCCCCGCGCCTCATCGAGGAGACCGACGAGGACCTGCCGCCCGCTCCGCCGCCGCCCGTGGAGCCCGTCCCGCCTCCCCCCGCCTCGGCCGCCCCTCCTACAC
>JAEYOU010000308.1 GCA_023411405.1 Pseudomonadota bacterium
GGCCCGCGCGGCGCGCGGGACGGGGCGTGCACGCACCCGACCGCGCCGAGGGCGGCGGCGAGGGCGAGCGCGGTGAAGGACCTCGGGGCGGGGAGGCTCATGCGCCTCCACCTAACACGCGGCCGGAGCGAAACCGAGCCCGGGGCGGGCCCGGCCGCGCCGGGGGCGCCGCCTCGTCACTCCAGGATGAACTTCCTGGGGTTCTCCGGGATGCCGTTCACGCGCACCTCGTAGTGGAGGTGCGGACCGGTCGAGCGTCCGGTGTTCCCGACCGCGGCGACCTTGTCCCCGCGACCCACGCGGGCGCCCGCGTGGACGAAGATGTCGGAGAGGTGGGCGTAGCGGGTCTTCACGCCGTAGCCGTGGTCGATGACGAGGACCTTGCCGTATCCACCCTCGACGCCGGAGAAGACCACGGTCCCGTCCGAGGGCGCGTAGATCGGCTGTCCGATCGGCGTCGCGATGTCGAGGCCCTGGTGCATCTTCCGCTCGGCCGTGTACGGGTCGATGCGGGTGCCGAAGTCGGAGGTCACCCAGCCGCGGGTGGGCCAGATCGAGGGCGTCGAGACGAGCAGCGACCGCTGGTCGTCGAAGTACTCCTGGAGATCGCGCAGGCTCCGCTCCTGGCGCGCCGCCTCGCCCTCGAGCGAGCTGAGCTTGCCGGGCAGGGCGTTGAGGTTCGAGGCGCCCGCGGGCGCGGGGCCGGGCAGGTCCGGCTCGACGTCGGCGCCGACCGGGCCGATCGCCAGGTTCCGCTCGGGGTCCTGGAGCTGCGTCACCGCGGTCCGGAGCTTCGCGTCGAACCGCTCGACGCGGTCGAGCGTGGCGGAGATGTGCGCCACCTTCTCCTGCACGAGCAGGATCTGCGACCGGAGCTGAGCGTTCTCTTCCTTGAGGACCGAGTTCTCCGAGGTCGAGCCGAGGAGCGAGAAGTAATGCCCGATGGTGACGCCACCGAAGAGCGCGATGACCGCCAGGGTCCAGGTGGCGTTCACGAGCCACTTGCGGGGGACGCGGAACTTGCGGACCGCCTGCGAGTGATCGCTGACGACGATGACCGTGAAGACCTGGCTCTTGGGTGCGGCCATCCACCCTCCGTGTTCGTCCGCGAAACTTAGCCTCGGCGGGAGCGGCGAAGGAACGCCGGGCCCCCTGAAAGCCAAGGAACCGGGCCTTTTCCCAGACGGGTAACAGAGGGCTCAGGTGCCTGTCAAGAAAGGGCTTTACGCTCCGCCCCCCCGTCGGGAGCCCCTGCGAGCGCACGCCGGGCTGGCGGAGAAGGTCAGGCGGAGGGGACCGACGTGGGCGGCTCGTCCACCCGGATGACCACCACGGTGATGTTGTCGTCGCCTCCGCGCGAGTTCGCGAGCGCGATGAGCTGCGCCGGCGCCTCCTCCAGCGCGCTCCCACCCACGGCGTGGAGCATCTCGGCGTCCTCGACGAGGTTCGAGAGGCCGTCGCAGCAGAGGAGGAGCGCGTCGCCGGGCTCGAGCTCGACGCCCATGAGGTCGACCTGGACCTGCTGCTCGAACCCGACGGAGCGGGTGATGATGTTCTTGAACCGGCTGTTCCGCGCCTCGTCGGCGCTGATGGCGCCGGCCTTGAGCTGCTCGTTGACGAGCGAGTGGTCCTCGGAGACCTGGTAGATGCGGGCGCCGCGGAGGAGGTAGCAGCGGCTGTCGCCGACGTGGGCGATGAACGCGGTCCGCCCGTCCACGAGGGCGGCGGTGACGGTGGTCCCCATGCCCGCGAGCTCCGGCGAGCCCTGCGCGGTCGTGAAGATGCGCGTGCACGCCGCCTCGACCGCCTCGCGGAGCACGTCGGGGAGCGGGCTCTCCTCGACGCTCGTCGCGATCCCGAAGAGCCCCGGCTCGCGCTCCTTGGCGCCGCGGACGGAGCTCTGGATCGTCTCGACGGCGAGCCGGGAGGCGGTGCCGCCGCCGGCGTGGCCGCCCATCCCGTCGGCGACGATGAAGAGGCCGAGCGAGGGATCGACGAGGAACGAATCCTCGTTGTGATCGCGGCGTTGGCCGACGTCCGTCTGCCCCACCGCCCGTATCGTGAACGCCGCCGGCTCGGCCACGGGAGGAGCCTAACCTCGGGTTCACATGTGGGTCAACGAGCGGCAGCCTCGAGCCCTACCCCGCCTTGCGCTCCGCGACCCGCGCCGCAGTCCGGCCGGGCGCCGATCTCCGCCCCTGCTTCGTGGAGGCCGGAGGAAGCCGGGCGGCCGCGATCAGGGCGGCGGCGTGCTCCAGGGCGGTCGGCGTCACGGTGAGCCCGGCCATCATCCGCGCCACCTCCCGCCGCCGCTCCTCCTCGGCCGCGAGCAGGACGACGCCTGTGTGCGTGCGCCCACCCGATACCGCCTTCTCGACCCGGTGGTGCCGGTCCGCGAACGCGGCGACCTGCGGGAGGTGCGTGACGCACACGACCTGCCGGCCGCGCGACACGTCGGCGAGCACCCGGCCCATTGCCTCGGCCACCGCGCCGCCGATCCCGGCGTCCACCTCGTCGAACACGTAGGTCGCGACGGGATCCTTGCGGGCGAGAACCCGCTTCACGGCGAGCAAGAATCGGGAGAGCTCGCCGCCCGACGCGATGCGCGCGAGGGGACGCGCGGGCTCGCCCGGGTTCGGGGCGATCAGGATCTCCGCCCCCTCGCCGCCGCTCGGTCCGAGCCGCCGCCCGCCGAGCTCGAGCCCTCCGTCCGGCGGGAGCAGCGCGACCTCGACCTGGCACCTCCCCATGGCGAGCCCGTCGAGCTCGCGCTGCACCGCCGCCGCGAACCGCCGCGCCGCCTCGGTCCGGACGCGGGTGAGCTCGCCCGCGAGCTGGAGCGCCTCGACGC
>JAEYOU010000390.1 GCA_023411405.1 Pseudomonadota bacterium
CCCCTGGGCCGTGGTCGTGGCATTTCGCGACGCGGGCGGCGGTCCGGGCCGGCCTTGGCGCACATGCGAATCAGCGGACCAACATGGCGTGGCGGAACTGACCGGCATCGCGCCAGGTGAGTACCGGCTCTACGCCTTCGACAGCTTCGACCAATCTTCGCTGGACGAGTTCGACTACAGCCAGCACAAGTCCCTTCTCGTGAAGGTGCAGGAAAAGGGGCGCCACAGCGTTGATCTCGATGTGAACGAATTCCGTTTTTAAGAGGAATACGGGGGAAACGGGGACAGATTGGACCGCACCCCAGCGTTGTCCGGCGGCCCTCGTCAACCTCAACGCGTCACTATTCGGCTACCACCAAGCACTTTACCCTGTGCTCTCGATCGCAGTCGGACCTCCACGCGCCTTCGCCGCACTTGACCTTCAGCACCGGTGCCATAGTAGCCGATGATGTACTCGGCGCTGAGAAGTCTGACCACGTAGTCGAGAATATTCACGATTGCTCGCGGGCTCGGTGTGATCGGATCGAAGCCCCTTCCGCCTGTTGCTCGCCCGAGCTCCACGAACCGTTTCAGTCTGAACTCGCCAGCTCGCGCGCCGAAGCTTGCCATTGGATCGGCTGAGTTTGCGAAGTCATGGCCAAGCAACACGGGAAAGATCCGAAGTCCGGATCTAATCGCTGAATCGACCGCGCGGCTAGCGTTTTCATCGCTATCGGCTAGGCCGTCCGAGAATAGAAGCATGATGCGTACACCAGGCGATCTCCTCGACGACAAGTCATCGCACACATGCATAACTGCCTCATACAGATTTGTCCCGTCGGCCGGTTGCCGGAATGCCTCTTCTATGCCGTGCCGGATTGTATGTATTTCACCGGACGGCGGACTTAGCCTTCGGCACTGCTTCGCGAATGAGTATACCGAAACTGTTCCCGAACGCCCCTTCAGGCCTGCGACCAGCACGTCATGAATCATGTCCGCAGTAATGAGGTTTCGAAATACAACTGTTCCGCTCACGTCTATCAGCAGACATACCTCCAGCGGGAAGCCTGCGCCATTTCGTGTCTTGGGGGATTCGAATAGAGCAATGCGTTGCTCGTGTCCATCTTCTAATAGCAGGACGTCTAGGGGGGAGACGTCGAGCACAAAGTACTTGCCACGAATCACGGCAAAGCTCACGAGGACGAGATCAGCATCTGCCTTGAATTTCGGAAGATCGGTTGGCGGGGATTGCGCCTGCTGTCGCGCACAAACCGCAGGCGGCATACCGCCGAATACCAGTGCGAGAACGGCTCGCCGGGTGCTATTCACCATTGGTCCATCATTCTGTGTCAGCTACCAATAGAAGTCAACGGCCGCGACACGGCCGCGTAACACGGTCCGTTGACTGGCAATCGCCGTCGATCTTCTGCTAACAAACAAATGGGCAAAAGGGGCAAAAGGGGGCAAGAGGGGTCGGGCAAAAGGGGTCAGCCTGATCTGGTGCATTTTCATTGCGTGAAGAGTAAGCCCTGAACTACATCTTCCTTCCTGGCCGCCTCGTCTGGCCGAACTGCGCCGGACCCGTTCTTCTTTGGTCGCCCTCGCATCCAGTGCCGCCCGAAGCGCTCCGAGAGTTGCGGAATTTGCGGCCGTTTTCGCGGGCAGCCTCGGCGCGGGAGAGCTTGTGGGGGGAAGGCAGCGGGAGGGAATCGCCTCGCTCGGGCGGACGCGCATCGACCGCTACGGGCTCGGGTTCGTTTTTGCCGTTTTGGGCGGGAGGCGCGGCGCTTGGCTCATCCGCTGCCGCTCCGTCCCCGTCGCGGTTCTGTTTGGCGTTTAGCGTCGCGTCGGCTTTGCGCTCGGGGCCTTGCAGGCGATTCACGTTTCGGGTTGCGGACGGCGAGTTGCACATCTTGGGAAGGCTCGAGGCGGGGGGGAAGGCCGTCGGGGAAGATGACGCGGACTTGCTTGATTCTCGTGAGGTCGATTGCCATTGGGTATCCTCGCGCGGAGGGTAGCATCGCCGGATGCCGTTCCCCGGACCTGGAGGCAGGTTTTATTGATAGGGAAGGAGAAACGCCGGTGCGAGCGGATGTGGCCGAGCGCGAGCACGCATGATCTCCGGGGCACCACGGAGATGCAGCGGGCGTTGGCGGGTGAGCTCAGGGAAAAGGTGAAAATTGTTGCTGTCCCGGTTCGTGTCGAACTACCGAGGCCGAGCTGGCGCTCGGCTGAACCGGCTGGAGCCGGTTCGCGGACTAGGGAGTCCGCCTTACAGCCGCCATTGCGGGCAGTGCATGAATTGGCGACTACACAGTGACATGCAAGCAGGCCCACGCCAGGCCGTACCTGCCGCATCGTAAGTAGCCGGATGACTCCTGAACTTTCCACTTACAGCCGCAGTCCAGGCACCGCCGTTTCAATGCTGCCGGCAAAAGGGGAATACCAGCGATCAGCCACGTCAGGAAACTGCCCCGCTTGTCGAGAAACGGTTCGGTACTCTGGCTGCCACAGCGCGGACAAACAGAGATTGTCGCCTCGGCAGCATCGGGCGGCGTTTCCTCGTAAAACGGCTCGGATGCCAAGAGCTGGAGGGCTTCAGCCGCTTCTGGCTCAGGCACCTGAACCTTAACACCACCGAGGGCATTCGACCACAACCAGTTGACATTCACGGTCTCCGCATCCACGAGGGTAGGATGGAACTCATACGTCTCCAGCTTCGCCCTTACGAGGTTTGCTTCATAGGTCGTACTGTACGATCCCACTGTTACGAGTGCGTCCGGCAACGGTGCCTCCGAAGACAGTATACGGTTCGAGTCAAGCCCGTTTCTCGCTTGTGCCGCCCGTCGGAGCTCACTGGATGCCAGGACCCGAGATGGCGACGCTGCCTGTTTTTCGTTCCAAACACTCTGCCGGTGAGAGCGGCTCACAC
>JAEYOU010000407.1 GCA_023411405.1 Pseudomonadota bacterium
CGCCTGGGTTGGACTGCGAGCCCTCCTGCGCGTGGATCCGGCGAGCATCCCCCGCGTGGACGAAATCGGGATCGACTGGCGGGTGTTGCTGTTCACCGTGGCCATTTCGATCGCGACGGGACTCGTCTTCGGCCTGGCGCCAATCGCACAGGTCACGGCCGGGCGACTCTCCGACACCCTGAAGGCAGCGACCGGGCGCGTTGCGGGCTCCCTTCGGGCGGATTGGACGCGCCGCATCATGGTGGCCGGCGAACTCGCCCTGGCGCTTGTCCTTCTGATCGGCGCGGGGCTGATGGTGCGCGCTTTCTGGAAGCTGCAGGCCGTTGACGCCGGATTGCGACCGGAAGGCGTCCTCACAATGCGCGTCGCGCTCCTGAGCCCGTCATACCGCAACGAGGATTTGCCGGCGTTCTGGACTCGTCTGCAGGACCGGGTCACAGCAGTCCCCGGCGTCGAGTCCACGACGGTCCTATCGGGCCTGCCGCCCATCCGGCCGCTGAACGCGAACGACACCGAAATCGAAGGCTTCGTGCCTCGTCCGGGCGGACCGATCCAGAACATCGACTATTACCAGATCGTCGGGGACCGCTTCTTCGAAACTCTTGGCATCCGGCTTCAGGAGGGGCGCTTCTTTGATGCTCGGGACGGTGTGGGCACGCCGCCTGCCGTCATTGTAAACCGCACGATGGCGGAGCGTTTCTGGCCGGGCCAGAACGCGCTCGGCCGCCGTGTACGCACGGACAATAATGAACCGCGGCGAACCGTGGTCGGCGTCATCGGAGATGTGAAGAACGCCGGTATCGACAAGCCCGCCGGGACGGAACTCTTCTTCCCGAGCCGCCAGACAGGAGACTTCGGATTCCGTACCGCCTATCTGGCAGTACGGTCGCATAACGGCGATCCCTTGCAACTGATCAACCCTGTTCGGCGCGCAATTCAGGAACTGGACCCCTCGCTGCCGGTCGCGGATGTTCGCAGTCTGGAGGACGTCGTTGGCAGCGCAAACTCACGCCCGCGCTTTCTCACGCTGCTGCTGACAATCTTCTCCTCGGTGGCGCTGCTGCTCGCGGCTGTCGGGATCTACGGCGTCATTTCATACTCCGTCGCGCAGCGCACCAACGAGTTCGGCGTCAGGATGGCGATTGGTGCGCAGCGCAGTGACGTTCTGCGCATGGTCCTCGCACAAGGGCTGAAACTCGGGCTGGCCGGCGTGGCGGTCGGCTCGGCGGGCGCTCTCCTGCTGACACGGTTCCTGCACGGGATGCTGTTCGGAATCGATTCGCTCGACCCGGCTACATTCGTCGCAATGGCCGGCGTGCTCGGCGGGGTGGCCACACTTGCCGCTTTCCTGCCGGCCCTGCGGGCGACTCGCGTGGAGCCGATCACGGCCCTCAGGTACGAGTAGAATAGCGCCATGCGTCGCACTCTCTCTTTGATTTCGGTTGTGTGCCTCGGCGCCGCGGCCCTGAATGCGCAGAAGCCCGCATTACGCGAGATCCAACTCAAAGTACTTCGCGACAGGATTGCGGGCGGCTGGGCCGGCCAGATGATCGGGGTCAGCTACGGTGCACCCACGGAGTTTCGCTCGAATGGCAAGATCCTTGAAGGCGACCTGCCGAAGTGGACGCCAGAGCGTGTCAGCAATTCGCTCGGACAGGACGACCTGTATGTGGACATGACCTTCGCGAAGGTCCTCGACGACAAAGGTCTCGGCGCGACGACCGAGGATTTCGGCGACCTGTTCCGGGAAGCGAAGTACAGCCTGTGGCACGCGAACCTCGCTGCGCGGCGCAACCTCAAGCGTGGCGTGCCCGCCGCAAAGGCGGGAATGCCGGAATTCAACGCGCACGCGATGGACATCGATTTCCAGATTGAAGCCGATTTCATCGGTCTGATGGCGCCGGGACTGCCCCAGTGGGGTAACGAGATGGCGTGGCGCGCCGGCCGAGTCATGAATTACGGAGACGGCATCTACGGCGGCATGTTCGTTTCAGGCATGTACTCAGCTGCTTTTTTCGAATCCGATCCGCACAAACTTGTCGAGGCAGGGCTCGCCGTGATTCCGGCGAAGAGTTCGTATGCGATGCTCATCCGCGACCTGCTCGGCTGGCACAAGCAGTACCCGGACGATTGGAAGAAGGTCTGGAAACTCGTCGAGGACAAATGGGACAGGAACGACCCGTGTCCCGATGGCGCACTGAAGCCGTTCAACATCGATGCCAAGCTGAACGGCGCCTATATCGCGCTCGGGCTTCTGTTCGGAGACGGCGATTTCGGCAAGACCATCGAGATCGCGACGCGCTCCGGTCAGGATTCGGACTGCAACCCCGCGAGCGCAGGCGGCATTCTGGGCGTCGCGCTCGGTCTCTCCGGCATTCCGGAACAGTGGAAGGGCGGCATTCCGGCAATCGCCGAAAAGAAGTTCGCCTATACGGACTTCTCCTTCAACAGCATCGTGAACAGCACCTACGAGCGGACGCTCAAACTGGTCCGTGCGACCGGCGGGCAGATCGAGGGCGACAGGGCACTTATCAAGGTACAGGCCGCCACGCCGGCGAAGTACGAGGCTTGGGATTACGGCACGGTCGCGGAGCGCATCGGCACAGCGGATCCGCGCTGGACGTTCAAGGGCGAGTGGAAAGCGGCGGAGAAGCGCATGACCCGGATGGCGTCGGCGAAGGGCGCCGAAGCCTCCGTGAAGTTCACGGGCACCGGTGCGATCGTGGTCGGGCCGTATCTGCCCAGCGGCGGCAAAGCCGACGTCTACCTCGACGGCAAACTGCACCGCACCGTCGATTCGAACTCCGATGAGAAGGACGGCAAGGGCGGCGAGGCCGTCTGGCATGCATTCGGCCTGAAGGGCGGCGAACACAACGTAAGACTGGTCGTGCGCGGCGAACCCGCTTTCACGGGGGCCAGCACCAATCCGGGGACGGACGTCGCCATCGACGACCTGGTCGTATTCAGGTAAGGCGGACTCCCTAGATCGCGAACCGGCTCAAAAGCCGGTTCAGCGGCGCGAAAGCGCTGCCGGTTCACGCCTTACAATTACCAGGGTGCGGCA
>JAEYOU010000317.1 GCA_023411405.1 Pseudomonadota bacterium
GTCGCTGGCGGCGCGCCTCGCGGACGGGTACCGGACGCCTTCGTCCGCCCGGGTGCGGGCCTGGCAGATCCGTGTCGAGCGGGACCGGGCGTCGGTCGGCGAGGATCTCGAGGTGTCGGGCGCGGACGGCGCGCCGGAGCGCCGGCGCGCCGTGTACCGGCTCGCGCGCGAGGACGGACGGTGGGTGTTCGTGGACGGGTTGTGACGAGTACGCTAGACCGAGCCCATGAGCGATCCCCTGAAGCAGGCGTTCGAGCTGGGCCGCGGGTACTACCTGAAGAAGGAGTACGGCCTCGCGGAGCAGTACCTCACCGAGGTGGTCGAGCAGAACCAGTCGTTCGCCGACGTCTACAACATGCTGGGCGTCATCTACCACGACCAGGGGCAGTACCAGAAAGCGCTCCGCGCGTTCGAGGCCGCCCTCCGGCTGAACCCCGGCTACACGGACGCCGCCCTCAACCTGGCCGTCACGTACAACGACACCGGCCGGTACAAGGAGGCGCAGGAGACGTACCGCCACGCGCTGTCGCGCTCCGGTGCGTCGCACGGCAAGCTCGATCGCTACGTCCAGGGCAAGCTCGCGAACATGTACGCCGACATCGGCGACGTCTACCTCTCCTCGGGCCTGTACGCCGAGGCGATCGCCGAGTACCGCCGCGCGCTCGCGCTGGGCCCCTCGTTCGCCGACGTCCGGTGCAAGCTCGCCGGCGCGCTCCGCGACGCGGGCGAGCGCGACGCGGCGATCGCCGAGTACGGCGAGGTGGTCCGCCAGAACCCGCAGTACATCCCCGCCCGCCTCCACCTCGGCCTCGCCCTGCTCGCCGCGGGCAAGCGCGACGAGGCGATCGCCCACTGGAAGACCGTGCTGGAGATGTCGCCCGGGAACCGGAGCGCGGAGCTGTATCTGCAGTCGGCGGGTGCGTGAGGGTGTGCGGGGGCGGGTGCGCAGCCGCGCCCTCGCCGGTCTGCTAAGATTCGGCCCCGCATGCTCGCCCCGCTCGCCGCCGCGCTGGTCGCCTTGGTCGCCGCGGCGCCCGTCCCGGCCAAGCTCTCCAGGCCGGCCGGCGCGCCGCGCCTGCTCGTCGTCCTCGACCCGGGCCATGGCGGAGAGGCCGACGGGGCGCTCTCGCCCGCGGGGCTGAAGGAGAAGGATCTCACGCTCCAGATCGCGCAGCGGATCGGCGCCGCGCTCCGCAAGCGCGGGGTGAAGGTGGTCCTCACGCGCGCCGGCGATCTCTCGGTCCCCCTCGCCAACCGGCCCGCGATCGCCAACGCGATCGGCGCCGACCTCTTCCTCTCCATCCACCTCAACTCGATGGCGACCGCCGATGGCCGCGCGCGCCACACCGGGGTCGAGACGTACTTCCTCTCCGCCGACGCCTCGGACACGCACGCCTCCGCGGTCGCCGCGCGCGAGAACGCCGACCGGCTCGCGGGAGAGGACGTGGTGGACCCGAACGACCCCGTGGCCGCGATCCTCTCGGACCTCTCGGACGCCGACAGCCTCGCCGCGGCGTCGCGCCTCGCGTACGGCCTCCAGGAGCGGCTCGTGGCGCTGCTCGGCGCGCAGGACCGCGGCGTGAAGCAGGCGCCGTTCTACGTCCTCGCCGGCGCGCGCGTGCCGGCGGTGCTCCTCGAGCTCGGCTTCATCTCGCACGAGCAGGAGTCGAGGCTCCTCGTGACGCGCGCCTACCAGGAGCGGATCGCCCAGGCCGTCGCCGAGGCCGTCCAGGCGTACGGGCAGGAGGCGCGCAGGGTGCGGCGGTGAAGCGGAGGCCACGGGCTGCGGGACCGCGAAGCACCTCCCGAAGCCCGAAGCCTCTTCTCCCGGCCATTCTCCGTGGCGCCGGCCATGCGCCCGTGCTAATCCCGCCGGCCATGCGAACCAACGGTCGCGGTCCGCGCGAGCTGCGCAAGATCCTCCTCGAACCCGGCATCGCGAAGCATGCCGAGGGCTCCTGCCTGGCCCGCTTCGGGGACACGCACGTGCTCTGCACGGCCTCCCTCGAGGACAGGGTGCCGCCCCACGTCTACGGGACGGGCGCCGGTTGGGTGACCGCCGAGTACGGCATGCTCCCGCGCTCGACCCACGAGCGGATGCAGCGCGAGGCCGCGCGCGGGAAGCAGGGCGGGCGGACGCTGGAGATCCAGCGCCTCGTCGGGCGCGCGCTGCGGGCGGCCGTCGATCTCCGCGCGCTCGGTCCGCGGACGATCACCCTCGACTGCGACGTGCTCCAGGCCGACGGCGGCACGCGCACCGCGGCCGTCACCGGCGGCTACGTGGCGCTCGCGCTCGCCGTCCGGGCGATCGCGAAGCGGAAGCCGTTCGCGCAGGATCCCATGCGGCGCAGCATCGCCGCCGTCTCCGTCGGCATCGTGCAGGGCGAGGTCCGGCTCGACCTGGACTACGGCGAGGACTCCACCGCCGAGGTGGACATGAACGTGGTCGCGACGGGGCAGGGCGAGCTCGTCGAGGTGCAGGGCACGGCCGAGGGGAAGCCGTTCCCGCGCGGCGATCTCGACCGCATGCTGGAGACGGCGCTGGAAGGGATCGCGACCCTGACCCAGCTCCAGGCGGCGGCGCTGAGATGAGCCTCCCCGCCCCGAGGACGACGGCGACGGTGCTCTTCGGGACGACGAACCCCGGCAAGCTGCGCGAGCTGCGGCGGCTCGTGGCGGGGCTGCCGCTCCGGGTGCTCGGGCCGGAGGAGCTCCAGGCGCCGCTCCCGGACGTGGTCGAGGACGGGGCCACGTTCGCGGCGAACGCGGAGAAGAAGGCGGTCGCCTGGGCGCGGTGGTCGGGCCACCTCACGCTCGCGGACGACTCGGGGCTCTGCGTGGACGCGCTCGGCGGGGCGCCCGGCGTCCACTCGGCGCGCTGGTCGGAGCTCGAGCCCGAGGGCGAGCCTGCGAGCCCCGTCTGCGACCTCGCCGAGGGCGCGGCCGCCGAGCTCGGCCCCGTGGCGGGGCGCGCGGCGCGCGACGAGCGGAACAACGACAAGCTCCTGCGGGCCCTGGCCGGCGTGCCGGACGAGCGGCGCGGCGCGGAGTACCAGGCGGTCCTCTGCCTCGCCGGTCCCGACGGCGCCGTGGTCGCGTCGGTGGTCGGCCGCTGCCGCGGGCGGATCGGGCACGCGCGCCGCGGGACGGGCGGGTTCGGCTACGACCCGCTGTTCCTGACCACCGCTGCGGCGGGTGCAGCGGCGCGGACCATGGCGGAGCTCGGCGCGGAGGAGAAGGATGCCATCTCGCACCGCGGTGAGGCGTTCCGGGAGCTCGTGCCGATCCTGGCGGGCCTCGTGCGCGGCTCTTGACGCGGGGCCGCCGGTCCGCTACAGACGGGCGTTCTCGGAAACGCCCTGGGCCGAAAACGCCCTCGCTTCCGGGGCGTAGCGCAGCCTGGTAGCGCGCCTGCCTTGGGCGCAGGAGGTCGCGGGTCCGAATCCCGCCGCCCCGATCTTTGACAGAACGGAACAGCGTGGAGTTCGCGCACGGTTGTCTCGAGCGCCCGTAGCTCAGCTGGATAGAGCGTCGGCCTTCGAAGCCGCAGGTCGGGGGTTCGAGTCCCTCCGGGCGCGCCAAGTTTTACGGTGAGTATAGCTCAATCGGTAGAGCACTGGACTGTGGATCCGGGGGTTAGGGGTTCGAGCCCCCTTACTCACCCATCTATACGGGGGGGCCGGTGAAGCTCGGCCCCCCCGAACCCCCCGCTCGCTTCGGGGCATGCTTCCGCATGCCCCTGCGCTCGCAAGCGGGGCCGCGGGTGTCTCCCGCGTGCCCTGCGCTCGCAGCGAGGTCGCGAGCGGCTGCTTTTCCACGATTCGCGCCCGTAGCTCAGCTGGACAGAGCGGCGGCCTTCTAAGCCGCGGGTCGGGGGTTCGAGTCCCTCCGGGCGTGCTGGTGCTAGGGGCTGGAACTGACGTTGACAACTCTGCGGTTCCGCTGCTACAAACCGCGACCCTCGGGCGACCGAGGGTGCACGGGCGCATAGCTCAACTGGCAGAGCAATGGACTCTTAATCCATAGGTTGAAGGTTCGATTCCTTCTGCGCTCAACGAAGCCCGCCGGTCCGCCGGCGGGCTTTTTTCATTCCTTCTTGCCGCCCTGGATGACGCCGAACCGCGGTCGCTTCCGCTCCGGCGGCTTGAGGATGCCGGCGAGGACCGAGGGCCAGGGGAACGCGCAGTCGAACCTCCGGCTGCGGAAGGTCAGGTTGCAGCGGATGCCCCACTCGTCGAGCAGGACCTCGGGCGTGTCGCGCCCGACGACGAGGTTCACCCGCACGAGCTCCTCCTCCTGGAGGTACTCGGGGAGGACGACGCCCGGGGCTGCCGGCGCGACGATCACGCACTCGATCACCGCCGCCGCGCGGCAGGCCTCGAGCATCTCGGCGTAGCGACGGCGCAGCGCGAACAGCTCCAGCGCCCCCTGCGACCATCCGGGGCAGGTGGCGGGGCAGGGCGCGTCGGCCGGGTGATCGTGCGGATCTTCCACGGGTTCGTTCTTACTACAGTCCGAGCCCGGGCGCGCAGCGGGGCGTGGTAGACAGCCGGCGTTCCTGGAGTCGGGATTTCGTGCGGCGTCCCATGGCTAAACGCGGCAGACTCAGCGAGCGCAGGCCCAGCCGGATGAGGCTGGGCCGGAGCGAGCCGGGGGTCTGGGGGGCCGAGCCTTCCGGCCCCCCAGCAAGATCACCCCGGGGCGGGTGGCGGAACTGGCAGACGCGCTGGACTTAGGATCCAGAGCCGCAAGGCGTGAGGGTTCGAGCCCCTCCCCGCCCACTCTGCGCTTGACCCGAGGGGTCCGCGCACGTAGCACTTACCGCCCTTTCCCCACACGAAGAAGGTCCAGGACGACATGAAGATCCAGGTCGAGTCGCTCTCCCCCGTGGAGCGCAAGGTCACCATCGAGGTCGATCCGGAGCGCGTCGCGCAGGAGCTCGAGCGGGCGTACGCGGGCCTCTCCCGCCGGGTGAAGCTGCCCGGGTTCCGCCCCGGCAAGGCACCGCGCAAGGTGCTGGAGCGCCAGTTCCGCGCGGAGGTCGAGAGCGACGTGGCCGAGCGCATCGTCGCCGACTCGTTCGCCGAGGCGGTCCGCGCGGAGGGGCTCCCGGTCGTGGCCGCGCCGAGCGTCTCGATCGCGGAGGGGATCGCGGAGGGGAAGCCGCTCCGCTACACGGCGCGGGTCGAGGTGAAGCCAGCGCTCGAGCCCAAGGACTACCGGGGGCTCAGCATCACGCGCAAGGCGCCCGAGGTCACCGACGAGATGGTCTCGGCCGAGCTCGGCCGGCTCCAGCAGTCGTTCGCCGAGCTCGTCCCCGTCGAGGGCCGGTTCGAGGCGCAGGCGGGGGACTGGGCGATCATCGATCACGACGGCACCGTGGACGGGATGCCGTTCGCGGGCGCCAAGGCCGACGACGTGACGGTGCGGGTCGCCCCGGGACCGGTGAACGAGGGCAACCTCGAGCGGCTCGCCGGCGTGAAGATCGGCGACGAGCTCGCGTTCGAGGAGGCGTTCGGCCCCGACGCGCGCGATCCCGCGCTGCGCGGGAAGACCGCGAAGATGAAGGCCAAGCTGAAGGCGCTCAAGACGCAGAAGATCCCGTCGCTCGACGACGCGTTCGCGAAGGAGGTCGGGATCGAGGGCGTCGAGACCCTCGACGCCCTTCGGGCTCGGATCCGGAGCGACCTCGAGAAGCGCGAGAAGCGGCGCGCCGAGTCCCAGGTCAAGGACGCGCTGGTGAAGGCCGCGCTCGCGAAGAACGACTTCGAGGTGCCGGGATCGCTCGTGGAGCGGGCCATCGACCAGATGATCGAGGGGACGGCCGAGCGGTTCGCGCGGCAGGGCATCGACCTGCGGCAGCTCCAGATGGACATGGCCCGCCTGCGGGCCGACCTGCGCGAGCAGGCGCTCCTCCAGGTGCGCGGCGCGCTCCTGCTCGAGGCGATCGCCGACGCGGAGAAGATCGAGGTCACGGAAGAGGACCTGCAGGCGGAGCTCGCCCGCATCTCCGACGAGATGGGGGTGCCCCTTGCGAAGGTCCAGCAGCAAAGCCGCAGCAACGAGACCCGCGAGCTACTAAAGAACCGGATCAGAGAGGACAAGGCGCTCGCGCTGCTGTCCTCGGCGGCCACCATCCAGCCCGAGTAGCCGGGACGAGGAGACCATGAGCTACCTGATTCCCTACGTCATCGAGCAGACGCACCGCGGCGAGCGGAGCTACGACATCTACTCGCGTCTCCTCAAGGACCGGATCATCTTCCTGGGCTCCGAGGTGAACGACGAGATCGCGAACGTCATCATCGCCCAGATGCTCTTCCTCGAGTCCGAGGACCCGGACAAGGACATCAACCTCTACATCAACAGCCCCGGCGGATCGGTGACCGCGGGGCTCGCGATCTACGACACCATGCAGTACGTGAAGCCGCCGCTGTCCACGATCTGCATCGGCCAGGCGGCCAGCATGGGGGCGGTCCTCCTCGCGGCAGGTGCGCAGGGGAAGCGGTACGCCCTCCCGAACGCGCGCATCATGATCCACCAGCTCTCGGGTGGGTATCAGGGGCAGGCCTCCGACATCGAGATCCAGGCGAAGGAGGCGCTCCGCCTCAAGTCCCGGCTCAACGAGATCCTCGCCAAGCACACCAAGCAGCCCATCGAGCGGATCGAGAAGGACTCGGACCGCGACTACTTCATGGGCCCAGGTGAGGCGAAGGAGTACGGCCTCGTGGACGAGGTCTTCACGCACAAGAAGGCGCTGGAGAAGAAGCAGCAGTAGACTGTGGAGGCGGCCCGCGCTCGGGCCCCCCGGGAGGAAGTCTTGGAGAAGCGCGAGACCCTCAGCTGCAGCTTCTGCGGAAAGTCGCAGAAGGAGGTCAAGAAGCTCATCGCCGGGCCGACGGTCTACATCTGCGACGAGTGCATCGGGCTCTGCAACGACATCATCGCCGAGGAGATCGCCGGCGACGAGAAGCGCGAGCAGAAGCTCCGCATCCCGCGCCCCTTCGAGATCAAGAACATCCTGGACGAGTACGTCATCGGCCAGGAGCGGGCGAAGAAGACCCTCGCGGTCGCCGTCCACAACCACTACAAGCGGATCGAGAGCCGGGTCTCGATCGACGACGTCGAGCTGCAGAAGTCGAACATCCTGCTCCTCGGCCCCACGGGCTCGGGCAAGACGCTGCTCGCCCAGACGCTCGCCAAGATCCTGAACGTCCCGTTCACCATCGCCGACGCCACCACGCTCACCGAGGCCGGGTACGTCGGCGAGGACGTCGAGAACATCATCGTCAACCTCCTGCAGGCCGCCGATCACGACATCGAGCGGGCGCAGAAGGGGATCGTCTACATCGACGAGATCGACAAGATCGCCCGCAAGTCCGAGAACCCCTCCATCACCCGCGACGTCTCGGGGGAGGGCGTCCAGCAGGCGCTCCTCAAGATCATCGAGGGCACGGTCGCCAACGTCCCGCCCAAGGGGGGACGCAAGCACCCCCAGCAGGAGTTCCTGCAGGTCGACACCACGAACATCCTCTTCATCTGCGGCGGCGCGTTCTGCGGGCTGGAGCAGGTGGTGGAGCGCCGGGTGGGCGGCCGGAGCCTCGGCTTCGGGGCGGACCCGAAGTCGCGCGCCGAGCGGAACACCGGTGAGCTGCTCGCCCTCGTGGAGCCGGACGACCTCCTCAAGTTCGGCCTCATCCCGGAGTTCGTCGGCCGCCTCCCGGTGGTGACGAGCCTGGAGGAGCTCGACCAGCAGGCGCTCATCGACATCCTCACGAAGCCGCGGAACGCGCTCGTGAAGCAGTACAAGAAGCTGATGGAGATGGACGGGGTGTCGCTCAAGTTCACCGACGGCGCCCTGGAGGCGGTGGCCAAGGCGGCGATGAAGAACCGAGCAGGCGCCCGCGGGCTCCGCGCGATCCTCGAGAGCGCGATGCTCGACATCATGTACGACGTGCCGAGCCGCCGGAACATCCGCGAGATCGTCATCTCCGAGGACGTGGTGGAGAAGAACGAGCCGCCCCTGGTGGTCATGGAGAAGGAAGCGGAGAGCGCCTGACCCTCGCTCCCTGCTCGAGGGAGCCAGCGTTCGCTTTCAGTGGATTTCGCCCGGCGGCCGCCCCGAAGAGGGAGCGGCCGCCGGCACGTTTTGCGCCTCGCTCCTCGCACCCGCGCCCCTCGGGTGGGTCACCGTCCTCCCGCCGCACGGGGCGGCCCCTTTACGCACGCTCGGGCGGCCGTGATGATCTTCGCGGGGCTACCTTTCACCGGATCCGAAGAACGAGGTCCGCTCCGGTGTTAGGTGGTAGGTTCCGAACGAGTCCTCAAGGAGCGAATGCACCGTGGCCATCTTCTCCCGCAACGATGACGGCAAGAAGGACGGGAAGCGCGTCCGGACGCTGCCCCTCCTCCCGCTGCGCGACATCATCGTCTTCCCCCACATGGTCGTGCCGCTGTTCGTCGGCCGGCAGAAGTCCATCGCCGCGCTCGAGGAGGCGATGGGGGGCGACAAGGCGGTGCTGCTCTGCGCGCAGAAGAAGGCCAAGACGAACGAACCGACGCCCGAGGACATCTTCGCGGTCGGGACGGTCGGCTCGATCATCCAGCTCCTGCGGCTCCCCGACGGCACGGTGAAGGTGCTCGTCGAGGGCCGGCAGCGCGCCCGCGCGAAGCGCTTCCTCGAGAACGACAAGTTCCTCGTGGTCGAGGCCGAGGAGATCGAGGAGCAGATCGATCGCACGGTGGAGCTCGAGGCGCTCATGCGCTCGGTGCACTCCACCTTCGAGGCCTACGTCAAGCTGAACAAGCGGATCCCGCCGGAGATGCTGACGAGCGTCGCCTCGATCGACGACCCGGCGCGCCTCGCGGACACCATCGTCGCGCACCTCTCGCTCAAGCTGAACGACAAGCAGTCGATCCTCGAGACCGAGTCCCCGGCCAAGCGGCTCGAGAAGCTCTACGAGCTCATGCAGGGGGAGATCGAGATCCTGCAGGTCGAGAAGAAGATCCGGACGCGCGTCAAGAAGCAGATGGAGAAGACGCAGAAGGAGTACTACCTCAACGAGCAGATGCAGGCCATCCAGAAGGAGCTGGGTGAGCGCGACGAGTTCAAGAACGAGATCCAGGAGCTCGAGGAGAAGATCAAGAACAAGAAGATGTCGAAGGAGGCCACCCTCAAGGCCAAGAAGGAGCTCAAGAAGCTCAAGATGATGAGCCCGATGAGCGCCGAGGCCACGGTGGTCCGCAACTACATCGACTGGATCCTCTCGCTCCCCTGGTACGACTACACCGACGACAAGCTCGAGATCCCCGAGGCGGAGAAGATCCTCGACGAGGATCACTACGGGCTCCGGAAGCCCAAGGAGCGCATCCTCGAGTACCTCGCCGTCCAGAAGCTCGTCGATCGCATTCGCGGCCCCATCCTCTGCCTCGTCGGCCCCCCCGGCGTGGGCAAGACCTCCCTCGCGAAGTCGATCGCCCGCGCCATGAACCGGCGCTTCGTGCGGATCAGCCTCGGCGGCGTCCGCGACGAGGCCGAGATCCGCGGCCACCGCCGCACGTACATCGGCGCGCTGCCCGGGAAGATCATCCAGTCGCTCAAGAAGGCGGGCTCCGGCAACCCGGTCTTCCTGCTCGACGAGGTGGACAAGATGTCCACCGACTTCCGCGGCGATCCCTCGGCGGCGCTCCTCGAGGTGCTCGACCCCGAGCAGAACTTCTCCTTCAACGACCACTACCTCGACCTGGACTACGACCTCTCCAAGGTCCTGTTCATCTGCACCGCCAACACGATGGGCGGCATCCCGCTGCCGCTCCAGGACCGCATGGAGGTCATCCGGCTCGCCGGCTACACCGACCTCGAGAAGCTCTCGATCGCGAACCGCTACCTGATCCCGAAGCAGAAGGAGCTCAACGGGCTCGAGCACGTGCCGGTCGTCTTCAAGCGGCGGGCGCTCAAGTCGCTCATCCACAAGTACACGAAGGAGTCCGGTGTCCGCTCGCTCGAGCGCGAGGTCGGCTCCGTGTGCCGGAAGATCGCCAAGGACGTGCTGAAGAACGGCCGGCCCGAGGGGCAGGGCTACGTCGTCACCGACAAGGTCGTGCAGAAGTACCTGGGGCCGCCGCGCTTCCGGTACGGCACCGCCGAGGAGCAGGACCAGGTCGGGCTCACCACCGGCCTCGCCTGGACCGAGCTCGGCGGCGAGCTGCTCACGGTCGAGGCGCAGGTCATGCCCGGCAAGGGCAAGCTCACCATCACCGGCAAGCTGGGCGAGGTGATGCAGGAGTCCGCGCAGGCGGCGATGAGCTACGTGCGCTCGCGCGCCGAGCTGCTCGGCCTCGACAAGCGGTTCCTCGAGAACATCGACATCCACGTCCACGTCCCCGAGGGCGCCATCCCCAAGGACGGCCCGTCCGCCGGCATCACCATGGCGACGACGCTGGTCTCGGCGCTCTGCCGGTTCCCCGTCCGCAAGGACGTCGCGATGACCGGCGAGATCACGCTCCGCGGCCGCGTGCTCCCGATCGGCGGGCTCAAGGAGAAGGTCCTCGCCGCGCACCGCGGCGGGATCAAGCGGGTGCTCATCCCGAAGGAGAACCAGAAGGACGTCCGCGAGATCCCGAAGAAGGTCCGGGAGGCGCTCACCATCATCCCGGTGGAGAGCGCGGACGAGGTCCTCCGGGAGGCGCTGGTGCTGGAGAACGCGCAGGACTTCCTCCGCAAGCCCGCGCTGACGCGCGATCCGGACGCGGTGTCGGAGACGGCGGCGCACGCCTGACGGCCCGCTCGTGGAGTCGGCGCGCGAGCCCGCCCGGGAGACCGGGGCGGGCTCGCGTCGTCTCGGGGATCCGTCCGGCGGGCGAGCGCCTCGCGCGCCACCGTCACGGTCGCTCCGCGCGCGTGTCTCCCGTGGTAGGAGCGCGGGGGCCCCTCGCCCCCGCGGAACGACCCGATGGAACCGACACGTGACGTGAACCCGTTCGTCCCCGACGACGCCGAGGACCGCCGCGACCAGGAGCTCGTCCAGGCGGCCCGCGCCGGCGACGCGGCCGCGCTGGAGGCGCTCGTCGCGCGCCACCAGCGCTTCCTCTACAACCTGGCGGCGCGGATGCTCTACGGGCGGCCCGAGGCCGAGGACGCCGCGCAGGAGATCCTGGTGAAGGCGCTCACCGGGCTCGCCCGCTTCGAGGGGCGGAGCCCGTTCCGGATCTGGCTCTACCGGATCGCGACGAACCACCTCCTCAACCTGCGCCGGACGCGGCGCGAGGAGGTCATCGGGTTCGAGAGCGTCGCGGCGGGCCTCGCCGGCGCAGAGGACGGCGCGCTCCCGGATCCCGGCCAGGTCCCCGCGGACGTGCAGCTCCTCGTCGAGGAGGCGAAGCTCGGGTGTACGGCGGCGATGCTGCTCTGCCTCGACCGCGCGCAGCGCCTGGTCTACGTGCTGGGCGAGATCCTGGGCGCGAGCGACGCCGTGGCGGCCGAGGTGCTCGAGATCGGTCGCGACGCCTTCCGGCAGAGGCTCTCGCGCGCCCGGCGCGAGCTGCACGGCTTCATGAACGAGCGGTGCGGCCTCGTGAACCCCGAGAACCCCTGCCGGTGCGCGCGCAAGACCCGCGCGTTCATCCGCCTCGGCTGGGTGGACCCCGCCAACTTGAAGTTCGCCGGCGCCCGCGTGCGCCAGATCGGCGAGGTGGCCGCCCGCAGCGCGCCCGCGCTCCCCGGCTACCACGGCCTCTGCGCGGAGCTCCACCGCGCGCACCCACTGCACGAGCCGGGCGAGGTGGCGGCGCGGCTCCGGCAGGTGATGGCGACGCCGCGGTTCCGGGAGACGTTCGGCGTGTAGCGCCCGGGCCTCAGGGCGCGACGAGCCGCACCGCCTTCACGTACTCCACGCCCAGGAAGCCGGGCGGCACGATCACCTCGACGAGGTGCGGGCCCGGTCCCGCCTCCTCCTGCGCCCGGACGGAGATCGGGAGCCGGATCACCTCGTCCGGCTCGCGCCACGACTCCACGACCGCGATCACCTCGTGGACGTGCGCCTGATCGGGGGGGAGCCGCTCGGCCGTCGGGGGCTTCGCCCGCTCCCAGCCGCGCACCGCGGGGCGGAGGACCCGCGGCGGGCTGCGGGCGAGCGAGGCGTTCAGGGCCGAGGCGAGCGCGACGGAGAGGCCGAACAGGCCGAACAGGATCGCGAGGTGGTACGGGTAGGCCCGCGACTCCTTCCGGACGCGCCGGGAGAGCCACCGCTCGGCGAAGAAGAGCACCGCGACCGCCAGGCCGGCGAGGAGGAACAGCCGCGGCCAATCGAGGATGATCACGGCGCGGGTCCCGGGGCGCTCGGCGACGAGCAGCGCACCCCCCGCGACGATCGCCCAGGAGGAGAAGAGCTGCGGGGGCGAGAAGTCTTCGCGCGGCATCGCGCCGGAGTGTATCGCGTCGGCCGGCGCGTGGCGGGACCATCGTCGCGGAGCGCGGGCCCGGCAGCCGCGTCCGCCGGCGGGGACGGCCCACCGCCCCGGTCGGTCAGCGCGCGACGAGCCGGACCGCCCGCACGAACTCCACCCCGAGGAAGCCCGGGGCCACGTCGAGCTCGAGCACGTGCGGGCCCGGACCCTCGGCCTGCTCCTGCGCCTCGGGGGAGATCGCGATGCGGATCGTGGTGCCCGGCTCGATCCACGACTCGGCGACGGCCACCACCGGCTCGGGGCGGGGGTCCGCGTCGAGGGGGACGGGCGGCCCGGCGGCGTGCTTCGTCGACTCCCACGAGCGCACGGCGACGCGGATCACGCGGGGCGGCGCCCGGGCGAAGCTCCCGTTCACGGCGCCGACGAGCGTGACGCCCAGGCCGAAGAGCCCGACCAGGATCGCGAAGCGGTACGGGTAGTCCCGGGACGCGCGCCGGACGCCGCGCATCGCCCACCGCTCGGCGGCGAACAGCGCCGCGGCGGCCACGGCCGCGAGGAGGAAGAGGCGCCGCCAGTCGAGGATGAGCACGGCGTGGCTCCCCGGGCGCTCCGCGACGAGGAGCGCGCCGGCCGCGACGAGCCCGTACGAGAGGAAGAGCTGCGGGGGCGAGAACCCTTCGCGCGCCATCGCCCGGAGTGTACCAAGCCGCGGGCAGGGGGGGCGCGAGTTCGGCCGCCGTGCACTCAGC
>JAEYOU010000422.1 GCA_023411405.1 Pseudomonadota bacterium
CGCGAGCGCGTGCAGCGGGATGTCCGGCCGCGTGGCGGCGTCGCCGGCGGGCGAGAGGTCGTCGGTGTTGATCTCGCCGTCCACCTTGAACACGGTGACCTGGAGCTCCGCCGGGAGTGGCGGCCGCCCGGTGAACCACTCCGCCGCCGCCCAGCTCTCGAGCACCCGTCGCGCGGCGGGGCTGGTCCGGGCGCGCTCCACCACGCGCTCCGCGCCCTCGTGCACGTAGAGGGTCCGCGCGAGCGCCCGCGCCGCCGCGTCGGCCAGGGCCGGATCGTCCAGCCGCTCGAGGAGCGGCGGCACGCAGTGGCCGCCCATCATGGTGCCGAGGAGCTCCACGGCGGCGGCCGGAGGCAGGAGCGGCGAACGGCGATCGCCGCGCACCACGGCCCCGAGGAACGCCGCCTTGACCTGCGCCGCCGGGTCCACTCCCGGTGGCACGCGGTCGCGGAGCAAGGCCAGGAGGACCTCCTCCTCACCGGCCGGCGGGCGCTCGAACAGCGCGCAGAGCGCCTCCGCCTGCTCGGCGTCGAGCGGGCGCGGAGGGATCCCCAGCGCCGCGCGCTCGGCGGCGTGCTTCCGGTAGGCTTCGAGCACGGCGTCCTCCTCGGCGCGGGGCGGGGCGCGCTACCCCTGGCACGAACGACCCAGCCCGCGAGCGGAGGGTCATAGCACGCGGGTCGCGCGCTTTCAGCCCTGGCGCCGTCGGCGTGAGCTTCTCCCCTCCCTGCGCCCGGGCTAAGCTCTCCTGCCGTGTGCCCGAGCCGAGACGACGCGGTGACGCTGGAACGCGACGCCCTCCTCCGGCTGATCGGCGAGAGCGCGCGGGACGTGGTCTTCCGGATCCGGCCCGGACCGCCGCCGACGTTCGAGTACGTGAGCCCGGCGGTGGCGGCGGTGACGGGCTACGCGGCCGAGGAGTTCTACGCGGACCCGGAGCTCGGCATCCGGATCGTCCACCCCGACGACCGTTCCCTGGCCGCCGACCCTTCGCTGGTCGAGGCGCGCCCCGAGGGCCAGGTCATCCGCTGGCTGCACAAGGACGGCCGGGTCGTCCACGTCGAGTCTCGCGGGACCGTGGTCCGGGACTCGAGCGGCGCGGTGATCGCGTTCGAGGGCATCGTCCGCGACGTCACCGCGCGCGTCCGCGCCGAGGAGGCGCTGCGCGAGAGCGAGGCGCGGCTCCGCTCCGTGTTCGCGGCCATGGCCGAGGGCGTCGTCATCTTCGACACCGAGGGCCGCGTCGTCGACTGCAACGCCTCGGCGGAGCGGATCATGGGCGCGCCGCGCGCGCGGATCGTCGGGCGCACGAGCCACGAGAACTGGCACGCGCTCCGCTCCGACGGCACGCCCTTCCCGCCGTCCGAGTACCCGGCCAACCGCACCCTCCGGACCGGCCTGCCGGTCCGGAACGAGCTCCTCGGCCTGATCCAGCGCGACGGCATGGTGCGCTGGCTGGCGATGTCGTCCGAGCCGCTCCGGCTCGGTGACGCCGCCCGGCCGCACGGCGTCCTCACCTCGTTCGCCGACATGACCGCGGAGCGCCACGCCTGGGTGGAGGTCCGGCGTCGGGAGGCGCAGCTCCGCCTGGCGATGGAGTGCGCCGGGCACGCGTACTGGGAGCTGGACGTGCGCCGGGGCGAGCTCCGCCCCGAGGGCCGCCGCGGGATCGAGGCGGAGCCGGGCGGCAGCGCCGACCGCTGGATGGATCTCGTGCACCCCGACGATCGCGCGCGGGCGCGCGCCGATCTGGAGGCGCACGTGGAGGGGCGGACCGCGGTGTTCAGCTCCGAGTACCGGATGCCCGCGCCCAACGGCGGGTGGCGCTGGGCGCAGCTCAGCGGGCGGGCGACCGCGCGCGACGAGACGGGGCGGGCGACCCACCTCGCAGGGACGATCACCGACGTGACGGAGGCGCGGCGCCTGCAAGAGCGGCTCCGCCACACCGATCGCCTGGCGGGGGTGGGCACGCTCGCCGCCGGGGTCGCCCACGAGGTGAACAACCCGCTCGCCTACGTCTGCGCCAACCTCATCGCCGTGGACGAGGCGCTCGCCGCGCTCGGGTCCGACGCGCCGGCGGACCCCGCCCGCATCGAGGACCTGCGCCAGGCCGTGCGCGACGCCATGGATGGAGCGGCGCGGGTGCGAGGGATCGTGCAAGGCCTCCGGCAGTTCGCCCAGCCCGCGCGGGGAGAGGAGCGCCGTCCCGTGGACGTGAAGGCCGAGCTCGAGGCGGCGATCGGGATCGCGCGGAACGAGATCGCGCACCGGGCCCAGCTCCGCGTGGACGTCCCGGACGGCCTGCCGCCGGTGCGCGCCGCACCGCACGAGCTGGGCCAGGTCTTCGTGAACCTCCTCGTCAACGCGGCGCAGGCGATCCCGGAGGGGCGGGCGGCGGAGAACGAGATCCGCGTCTCGGCGCGCGCCGAGGGGGACCGGGTCGTGGTGGAGGTGCACGACACGGGGGCGGGCATCCCGGCCGCCGATCTCCCGCGCGTCTTCGACCCGTTCTTCACCACCAAGCCGATCGGCGCCGGCACGGGGCTCGGGCTCTCCGTGTGCCACGGCATCGTCTCCGCCGTCGGTGGAACCATCGACGTGGAGAGCCCGCCCGGCGCGGGCACCACGTTCCGCGTCCGGCTCCCCATCCTCCGCGCCGAGGCCGCGCGCGAACGCCCGCCCCCCGCCCCTGCGCCGGAGCCGAGGCGCGGCCGGGTGCTGGTGCTCGACGACGAGGCGCTCGTCGGCAAGAGCCTCGCCCGGCTCCTCTCCGCGCACGAGGTGACGGTCCTCACCTCGCCGCTCGAGGTCCTCCGGCGCGCCGCCGCCGGCGAGCGATGGGACGTCGTGCTCTGCGACCTGATGATGCCGGAGATGAGCGGGATGGAGCTGGAGGAGCGGATCCAGGCCGAGGCCCCCGACCTCGTCTCCCGGATCGTCTACCTGACCGGCGGTGCATTCACCGAGCGTTCACGCGCGTTCCTCGAGGCCGGGCGCCCGCACCTCGACAAGCCCGTGGACCCGACCGAGCTGCGCGCGCTCGTGGCGGAGCGCGTGGCGGCGGCGCGGCAGAAGGGGTGACACCGGAGGGGGCGGGGGCGTAACCCCCGTTTCAAGAGACAGCGTCAACCGGACGGCGCTGCCGGCTGCGGCGTCTGGCGGGGCGAATCGCCGCTCCCTCAATCCTACGGCGATTCGGCCCGTTCAGGGGCCATCGAGCTCGGCGGTGCGGAGCGTCCGGTTGACGCTGTCGTACACCTCTCGCCCGGGACTCGCGACGCAACGGGCGCGGGCGCGACTTGCTGCATCCTGCAGGCCACCCGGGTTCCCTACGTATTCTCGACATTTACACTCATCGTGGACCCATCCGGATCCGACCCTCTCGTGAAGCGCGGTCACGGTGTGATGAGGGTTCACAGCTTCGTGTCGTCGTCCTGACTCCCTGCGGCGCCCTCGCGACGCGGCTCGTCATCGTCGTCGAGCATCCGGTACTTGGGCCCTTCCGGGTCTTCGTACTGTCCGCTCCGGACGGACCACAGGAAGAGCAGCCAGGCGGCGACGCCGAGCGAGAGCGAGCAGACGATCAAGAATCCGAGGCTCACGCGCGCAGCCTCATCGAGTTCCCCACCACGAAGAGCGAGCTCGCGGCCATCGCCGCCGCGGCGACGATGGGGTGGAGCCAGCCGGCCATGGCGAGCGGGATCGCCACCGCGTTGTAGAAGAACGCCCAGAACACGTTCTGCCGGATGACGGAGGTCGCGCGGCGCGCCCGCCGGACGAGCTCGGGGAGGAGGCCGAGGTCGTCGCGCACGAGCACGGCGTCGGCGCTCTCGAGCGTCACGTCGGGCCCGCGGCCGATCGCGACGCCCACGTCCGCCAGCGTGAGCCCCGGGGCGTCGTTGAGGCCGTCGCCGGCGAACAGCACGCGCCGCCCGCCCGCCTGGAGCCGCGCGACCTCGTCG
>JAEYOU010000544.1 GCA_023411405.1 Pseudomonadota bacterium
TCGGTTACCTGCTACCGCCCGCCTGGGCTGCCGCGCGCCAAGCTGCGGTCGCCTGATCCCACTCGAAGTCGCCGAAGCCTCTCACGCTCCCCCCTGGCCCGCTACGTGCGGTCGGCCGGGCGGATACCGTGGCAGACATCGTCCAGCCCTTGTCGAGCAGTTCTCGGACTCGCGCTAGCAAGCGTCCAGTGATGGGGGGGGCAGGTCAGAACCTCAAACTTGATTCCCGCCGCGCCCCCGCTCGCCCTCTCCCTCCTCGGGGTCGAGCGGGGGCGTGTGAGCGTGAACATGGGCAAACAAAAAGCCCGCGCGCCGGAGCACGCGGGCCGTTGATCCGCACCTCGAAGTCTCGGCTAGACCACTTCGGCTTCGGTCCCGAACGCGGGACCGCCGGTGTCCACCCCGAAGTACCGGAGCAGCCGGAGGTGGTGCTGGCGGAGCCCGCGCACCGCGATCCGCGCCCCGCGGGAGGCGAGCGCGTGCGCGAGGACGGTCACGCCGTAGTCGTGGAACTCGCGGACCTGCGTCAGGTCGATCCGCACCTGCTCGTTCGCATCCGTCTGCTCGAGCACGTGCGCCAGGCGCTGGGCCGCTGGCACGTCAAAGACACCATCCATCCGGATTACCGTCGCGCCATTGGAGTGCATGCGATCCTTACCCTCAGGGCTTTCGGAGAATTCCCGTCTTCCGGCCGAGCCACCAGGACAACCATGGAATTTCCGTGCCGGAACCCGGGGCCTCCGGGGGGCACAGATCCAAATTCCATAATGTCCCGTGATCAGGGCATTATCCTACTGACTCCTGCATCAACCTTCCCCCGCAAGGGCCATGTTCCCGTGTACCCTGGGGTTGGGACCGACCTTGGCTCGAGCACCCGCGCGCTCGTGCGCTGCGCGCGAGCGCCCGATCGCCCGGCCCGATCGGAGCGCAAAACCAGCAGGGGAGGGAGCAATTGGTCGGCCCGGGGAGGATCACACCAGCGGTCAATCACCTGCCTGCCGGGGTGCCAAGGAATGGAACGGGCGGGAGCGTCCACGCCCCCGCCCGCCCGGAACGTCGCAGCCGGCTTCTAGTCCTCGCCGGTCGTCGGCACCTCGAGCTGCCGCTCGGCGAAGAACACGGTCGCGTACCCCGCGCACGACCCCTTGTGGCTGGACTTGGCGTTCACCCAGAGGTGGTTCGCCCCGGCCGGCACCTCGAACGCGCGCGAGGCGCTCGTCGGCAGGCAGTAGTGGAGCGACGCGCCGGGCACGTTCGGCACCTCGATGGTGGCGCGATCGGCGGGGATCTGGAAGGAGTCGCTCATGCCGAGCCAGAGCCACGTCGTCGGCTCCTCGGCCGTCACGTTCTCCTCGAGCTTGCCCACGCTCAGCGGCTTCGTGTCCACGCAGCAGGTCCCGTTGAAGACCACGACCGCCGTCCCGCTCGCCGGCGCGACGAACTCCACGGGCACGACGTGCGTGTACCGCGGGAACTCGAAGGCCGCGCTCGAGTACGGCGTCTGGAGGAGCGCGACGCCAGGCCCCGCAGGCCCCTGCAGCCCGGGCGGGCCCATCTGTCCGGGCGGTCCGGCAGGCCCCGCAGGGCCCGGGTCGCCCGCGGGCCCCTGCGGCCCGGGGGGACCCTGCACGCCGCCGAGCGACAGCGGGAGCCACGGGTTGTCCACCTCCGCGTCGGAGTAGCCAGGCGCGTAGCCCTGGTTCGCGCGGAGCGCGACCCAGACCTGGCCCTCGTACACGACCTGATCGCCGTCCTGGTACGCGGTGTCGGCGCTCCACGGCCCGCGGAAGCTCAGCCCTGCGGTCGAGCCCGAGCCCGAGCCGGCCGGCCCCGACGGACCCGTGGGCCCGGCGGGCCCGGGCGGGCCCACTTCGCCTTCCTTGGCCGGGCAGGCGGTGAAGAGCAGCGCGGCGGCGGCGAGCGTCGCCGAACGCAGGAGTACACGGGTAGTGAGCATTTCCCCCTCCTGAGGGAGATAACGGGTCCGTAGATGTACTACAGGGTGCGCGGAGAGACCTGTCGCACGGACATGGCTCCCGCGTTGGGCACATCTGCCGCCAGGCAAGCGAAGGCCTTGAAAAACGCGGACTTCAGGCGCTCCGGCGCGCCGGCGCCGCTCAGCGCCCCGCGCGGCACTCCAGCCGGAGCTCGCTCTTCCCGGTCCGGAGCCCGTCGAGCTGCTTCTTTGCGATCGTGCCCGCCTTGCTCCCCGCGAGCGCCTTCGCGAGCTCGGCGAGGCCCGCCTCGACCTCGCTCCGCTTCCCGCAGGCGCAGGTCCCCGCGAGGGCGTGCTCGGCGCGCTCCAGCTCCTGCGCCACGGCCCGCTTGTACTCCTTCGGGAACCGCTTCCTGAACTCGAGCCAGCCGCGATACACGGGCGCGACGACGCGCGCCTCGTACCGCACGCACCCGGAGTCATCGGTCTGCTGCTCGATGTAGACGGGCCAGGTGCCCTCGGGCTTGGTCGCGGCGAGCCGCTCGAAGAACGCCTGGTCGACGGGGCGGCCCTTCTCCTTCGCGAGCGCGGCGAAGAACCTGGGCTGCGGCTCGGCGTAGAGGACCCGCTCCCAGCTCAGCGTGAGGCCCTGCACCTCGGTGACGGCCGGCTTCGCCTCCTTGCCCGCGAACTGCGCCTCGGTCACCTTCACGAGATCGCGGAGCACCTCCGCGCCCGCGCCGAGCGCGAGGCCGTACAGCTCCTCGACGTTCGCGCGCGGCTGCGCGCGCGCCTTGGCGAGCGCCGCCTCGTACCTGGCCACCGCGGGCATGGCCGGCTTCGCGGGCGTCGAGGCTTTCGCACCCGCAGCGCCCACCGCGCCCACGACCGCAAGGAGAACCCATCCCACGAGCTGCATGACGCCTCCACCCGCCCCGAGCGGCTACCGTTCCCTGCATCATCCCGCGACTCCACGCGCGGGGCCAGCGCGCGCTCGGTGAACGGCGCGAAGACCGAGCGTCGATCGGATCCTCGCTCGACGCCGCCCACCCCGCGTGGTTATGTCGCCCCACATGTCTCTCTACGTGGTGGACGTCGAGTCCGACGGTCCGATCCCGGGCAAGTTCTCGATGGTCTCGTTCGGCGCGGTGCTCGTCGAGCCGGGCCTCTCCCGGACCTTCTTCGGCCGGACGCGCCCGATCTCGGACCGCTGGCTCCCCGAGGCGCTCGCCATCTCCGGCGTGACGCGCGACGAGCACCTCCGGCACGACGAGCCGGGGCCGGTGATGGAGGCGTTCGAGAAGTGGATCCTGGAGACGAGCCGCGGCCGGCCGATCTTCTTCTCCGACAACCTCGCCTTCGACTGGCAGTTCGTGAACTGGTACTTCCACACCTACCTCGAGCGGAACCCCTTCGGCTGGTCGGGCCGGCGCATCGGCGACCTCTACTGCGGCATGGTGAAGAACGCATACGCGCAGTGGAAGCACCTGCGCAAGACCGGCCACGACCACCACCCGGTGAACGACGCGAAGGGCAACGCCGAGGTCCTGCTCCAGCTCGTGGAGATGGGGCTCGAGCTCTCGCTCAAGTGATCGAGCTCGCCGCCATGGGCCAGGGCGCCGTCCTGGGGCTCTCCGCCGCGGCGTCGCCGGGGCCGCTGCAGGCGCTCCTCGTCGCGCGCGCACTCCGCGCCGGTGCGGTGCGCTCGCTGCCGCTCGCG
>JAEYOU010000607.1 GCA_023411405.1 Pseudomonadota bacterium
GCGCTCGCCCGCGCGTCCGGGGCGACGGTGATCGTCGCCCCCGCGCTCTCGCGCGTGGCCCGCGTCGCCGCCGGCGTCGCGCAGCGGCTCGGCGGCCGGATCGACACGCACGTCACGGCGCTCTCGACCGAGGGCGGCGCGCTCACCGCGACGCGCTGGTACTACAAGCAGCGGATCGAGGCGAAGCTCCAGCGCGTCGAGCGGCCGTGGGTGCTGCTCGTCGATCCGGGCGCGTACCCCGCGGCCGCGGCCGCGGAGGGCGCGGCGCCGGCCGTCGAGCCGGTGCAGGTCGAGCTCGGGCCCGAGCTCCAGCGCTCCCAGGTCACCGGCGTGCACGCGCCGACGTCGGGCGAGCAGACGATCCGCCCCGACGCGAAGCTCCTCTTCGTCGCCGGCGCCGGCTGGACGAAGAAGCAGGCCGACGGCAAGCCCAACCCGGAGAAGGCCGGCGCGCTCATCCTCGGCTTCCTCCGCGCCGCGGGCGCGTCGCTCGGGACGTCCAAGTCGCTCACCGACCAGGCCGGCGAGGGCCAGAAGGTCCTCGAGTTCATGACGCACCTGAACCAGGTCGGCCAGACCGGCTCCACCCCGCGCCACCCCCGCGGCCTCTCCACCTGCTGCCACGGCGAGGAGCCGCACGTCGTCGGCTGGCGGTTCATCCGCGAGCGGCGGGCGATCAACCTCGACGCCAACTGCGGCTGGGCGCGGGGCAAGGCCGACGTCGTCTACGTCGCCGACGCGTTCGCGGTGATGGAGAAGGTGAACGCGCTGCTCGCGGCGAAGAAGGGGTAGCGCGCTTCGCGGGGACCCTCAGGGTGGACCGCCTTTCAAGGCGGCGCCGGCCCGGTCCCCGCCGCCGGGCCCTCCGGCGCCAGGAACGGCCGGAGCGCCTCCGCGAACCGCTCCGCCGTCGGCGGCGGCGCCTCGACGCGCCGCCGCTCGGTCATCGCCTCGAGCATCTTCGCGTTCGCGACGGCCTGACCGCGGAAGTGGTTGTTTGTGACGACGTACACGTCGGGCGCCCAGGCGGAGTCGGCCATCGCGCGGATCCGCTTCGCCCAGGGCTCGAGCTCCTCCGGCCGGTACAGGTAATCGTACCGGGCGTCGCGCCCGGCGCCCTTCCGGAACCAGTCCTTGAAGTTCCGCCCGTGCACGCGGACGTACGCGCGCGGCGCGGTCACGCGGGCCCCCGGCGCGACCGAGTCGTGGAACATCGGCTGGTCCACGTTGACGATCCCCACGCCCGCCTCCGCCAGCTCGGCCAGGAGCTCCGGCGCGTCCCACGACGCGTGGCGCACCTCGAGCACGAGCGGCAGCCCCGCGAAGGCGCGGAACAGATCGCGCAGCCAGGCCTCGGACGTCGCCTCGCGCCGGAAGGACCACGGGAACTGGAGCAGCGCCGCCCCGAGCCGCTCACGGGCGTGCAGGCGGTCGAGGAGCGCCCGGCCCTCCGCCACCTCCGCGGCGCCGTAGGCCTCGCGCTCGTGCGTGAACCTCCGCCAGACCTTGGCGCCGAACCGGAACCGGGGTGCGCCCCCCACCCGGTCGCACCAGCGATCGCCGATCTCCGCCGGGAACGGCCGGTAGAACGAGGCGTTCACCTCGACGGTGTCGAACCAGCCGGCCAGCCAGGCGAGCCGGTCGAACCCGCGCGGCGCGGGGACCGGGTAGACCGGCCCCGCCCAGTCCTCGTACTCCCAACCCGCGGGACCGTAACGGATCACGGGGTTCTGGCTAACCCCGGGTCCGGCCCCGTTCCACCGCCCACCCGGGAGGGCAGCGCGCCGGACCGGGTACAATCGCGGGCGGATGAGCGTCCCCGAGAACGAACGCACCGCCGTCGCGCACCCCGCGCTCGGCCCCGCGGGCGCGCGGCACGCCTTCCTGCTCGTCCTCGCGGGCCCGCAGATCGGCGACGTGTTCCAGCTCGCGCCCGGGCGCACGCTGCTCGTCGGGCGGCGAGACGACGCCGACGTCGCCATCCGCGACGACGGCGTCTCGCGCCGGCACGCGACCATCCAGGTGGGCGCGGACGAGGCGCGGCTCGTGGATCTGGAGTCCGCGAACGGGACGTTCGTGGACGGCGTGCGCGTCCGCGAGACGCCGCTCGCCAACGGCGCGCGCATCGCCATCGGCGGCGCCACGCTGCTCAAGTTCGTCTGGACCGACGAGATCGAGGCGCGCTGGCAGATCCGGCTGGCGCAGAGCGCGCAGCAGGATCCGCTGACGGGCCTCTACAACCGGCGGCACTTCGAGGACCGCCTCGGCGCCGAGCTCTCGGCGTCCCTCCGCCACGGCCGGCCCCTCGCGCTGCTCCTCGCCGACCTCGACCACTTCAAGGCGGTGAACGACCGCCACGGGCACCTCGCCGGCGACGAGGTGCTCCGCCTCACCGCCCTCGTCCTCCGCGACGCCGTCCGCAAGGAGGACGTCCTCGCCCGCTACGGCGGCGAGGAGTTCGTGGTGCTCGCGCGCGAGACCCCGCTCGACGGGGGCCGCACGCTGGCCGAGCGGCTGCGCCGCTCGGTCGAGCGCACCCGCTGCGCGTGGAAGGGCGAGCTCGAGCTCGCCGTGACGATCTCCGTCGGCGTGGCCGTCTCGAGCCGCATGGGCAGCTACGTCGAGGGCGAGAGCGAGCGCGCCCTCATCGCCTGGGCCGACCGGGCGCTCTACCTCGCCAAGGAGCGGCGCAACGCGGTGATCGCCCTGGCGGCGGAGACGGAGGGGCCGCCGGGCTGAACGCGGCCCGCCCGGTCACGACCGCCGCCCCGGCCGCGTCCCCACGGTCACCTGCACGTCGCGCGGCTCGCCGCCGCGCAGCACGCGCAGCGTGACCGCCTCGCCGATCCGATCCTCCGCGAGCAGCGCCCAGAGCTCCCCCGGATCCTGCAGGCGCTCCTCGCCCACGGCGAGGATGGCGTCCCCGAGCAGGATGCCCGCGCGCGCGGCGGGGCTGTCCGGCTCGACGCGCGCGACCAGGAGCGCCAGCTCCTCGCCGGTTCGCGCGCGCGCCTCGGGCGGGAGCGGCACCGGGTGCGTGGCGATCCCGAGGTAGCCGCGCCGGATCTCACCGTGCGCGAGGAGCGACTTCACGACCCGTCGCAGCGTCGCGGGGGGCACGACCATGGCGGCCCCCCGCACCAGCCCGGCGGTGACGAGCCCGAGCGCCCCGCCGTCCGGGCCGAGCGCGAGCGCGCCGGAGAGGCCCGGCCGCAGCTCGAGCGAGGTCTCGAGGTAGCGGTCGATCTTCCCGCCGCGGAGGGCGCGGTAGGCCCCGCCGCTGCGGGCCACGAGCCCCACCGCGGCGCGCGGGCCGCGCCCCGGC
>JAEYOU010000611.1 GCA_023411405.1 Pseudomonadota bacterium
CGCGAGCGCGCGCGCCCGCTCACCGGGCGCGAGGTACGCGTTGCGCGAGGAGAGCGCGAGGCCGTCCCCTTCGCGCACGATCGGCATGCCGGCGACCTCGATCCCGAACGCGAGATCCCGGACCATCGCCCGGATCACCGCGAGCTGCTGCCAGTCCTTCTCGCCGAAGATCGCGACGTGGGGGCGGGTGAGGTTGAACAGCTTCGCCACCACGGTGGCCACGCCGCGAAAGTGGCCGGGCCGCGACGCGCCGCAGAGCCCCTGCGCCGCGCGCTCGACCGTCACCCACGTCTCGTGCCCCGGCGCGAAGACGAGCTCGGGGCGCTCGGGCGCGAGCACCCAGTCGATCCCCGCCGCGGCGCACTTCGCGAGGTCGCCCGCGAGGTCTCGCGGGTAGCGCGAAAGGTCCTCGGTCGGCCCGAACTGGGTCGGGTTCACGAAGATCGTCGCGACCGCGAGCCCACGCCGGCCCCCCTCGTCCGCCCGCCGCCTCGCCTCGCGCAGGAGCGAGAGGTGCCCGTCGTGCAGGAAGCCCATCGTGGGCACGAGCGCGAGCCGCGCGCCGGCCTCGCGGGCGGCGAGGCAGCGCGCCTGCCACGCCGCGGGATCGGTGAAGAGCTCGGGGGTCGCCATCGCCAGTCGCTCACACCGGGACGCCGGTCGCCTCCTGCGCCTCGTCCGCCGCGCTCGGCCCCGGGTCGACGGACGGCACCGGGACGAGCCGGACGGAGCTCGCGTGGAAGCTGTGCTCCTCGGCGGGGAAGGTGCCGGCCTTCACCTCGCCCGCGTAGGCGGCGACGGCCTCCCGCACCGCGCGGCCCACCTCGCCGAACCGCTTCACGAACTTGGGCGTGAACGCGTCGTCGAGGCCGAGGAGGTCGTTGAGCACGAGCACCTGGCCGTCGCAGTGCGGGCCGGCGCCGATGCCGATCGTCGGGATGGAGAGCTGCGAGGTGACGATCCGCGCGAGCTCGGTGGGGATGCACTCGAGGACGACCGCGTAGCAGCCGGCGGCCTCGAGGGCGCGCGCGTCGCGCAGGAGCTGCTGGGCGCGGTCCGCGTCCTTGCCCTGGACGACGTACCCGCCGAGCTTGTGGACCGACTGCGGGGTGAGGCCGATGTGGCCCATGACCGGCACGCCGGCCCGCACGATGCGGCGCACGACCTCGGCGTAGTCGGCGCCGCCCTCGAGCTTCACCGCCTCGACGCCGCCCTCGGCGGCGAGGCGCGCCGCGGCGCGGACCGCGTCGTCGAGCGACGCCTGGTAGCTGCCGAACGGGAGATCGCCCACGAGGTGGGGGCGCCCGTCGCCGCGCGCGAGGCCGCGGCGCACCGCGGCGGAGTGGTAGACCATCTGATCGAGCGTGACCGGCAACGTCGAGTCGTGCCCCTGCACGACCATGCCGAGCGAGTCGCCGACGAGGACGGCGTCCACCCCCGCGGCTGCGACGAGCCGGGCGGAGGTGGCGTCGTAGGCGGTGACGACGGTGAAGCGCTCACCGGCCTGCTTCCTCCGGCGGAGCTCGTGAATACTGACGTGCCTGGGGGCCCGCGGCGCCTGGGTCGACATCCGTGCATGACCTCCGGTGCAGGCCCGCGAGGGGTCCCGCCCGTCTGCGAGGAGCCCGGAATGTAACCGGTCCCGGACCAGCGTGGCAGCGAAAGCCGGGGCGCTCCAGCGCCGCACCCGTCCCTCGATCCACCCGGGTCGTGGCGGGCCGCGTCATCCCGGTCGCCCACGCGGAGGCGCCGCTCGCCCGGCCGAGGGCGGCGGCGCGGTCGGCCTCAGCCCGCCTTCGTCCCGAGCGGCACGTAGTGGCGCGTGCCCTTCCGGTGGCGGGCGATGACCGAGAGCAGGGTCTCGAGGTCCTCGGGGTTGGCCTCGAAGTCGATGTCGCTCGTGTTCACCACGAGCAACGGCGTGTCGTCGTAGTGGAAGAAGAAGTCCCGGTACGCCTTCGCGAGCGCGTCGAGGTAGGCCGGATCCATGCCGCGCTCGTAGTCGCGGCCGCGCTTGCGGATCCGCGTGAGGAGCACCTCGGTCCGCGCCTGCAGGTAGACGACGAGATCCGGCCGCACGACCCGCGGATCGAGGTGGTCGTAGATCTGGTGGTAGAGCGCGAGCTCCGCCGGGTCGAGCGTGAGGGCGGCGAAGATCCGATCCTTGGCGAAGAGGTAGTCGGCGACGGTGGACTGGTTGAAGAGATCCTGCTGGAGGAGCGCCTGCTGCTGCTGGTAGCGCGAGAGCAGGAAGAAGAGCTGCGTCTGGAACGCGTGCTTCTTCCGCTCCGCGTAGAAGCCCTGGAGGAACGGGTTCTCCTCGGGCTGCTCGAGGACGAGGCGGCCCCCGGTGCGCTCGGCCAGGATCTGGGCGAGCGAGGTCTTGCCGACGCCGATGGGCCCTTCGATCGCGATGTGCCGGGGGCGGTCCATGCCGGAGGAACAGGGGGCGAGAGTGGCACGCCGGTCGGACCTTCGGCAACGCGCACGGCGGCGCGGGCCCGCCTCTCCGTTCGCAGCGCCCGTTCGCCTCCCCCTGGACCATGGTGCCGCCCTGACAAATGGATCGCGCCCACCCTGATCGTGGGATCAGAGTTCCCATTGACAGTGCCTGTGGCGTCACGTATCGTCATTCCAGATTCTGCAGTGCGGACGCGGAGGTGCCGGATGGGTAGCCGGGTCGTCACCAAGCGGCAGGAGGCGGTCGAGGCTCCGTCGGTACGCGGAGATCGCGGATCGGAGCCGATCGACCCCGCCTTCCAGCGCGCCATTCTCAAGATCGCCATCGAGCTCCGGAAGCCGAACGCGCCGAGCTACGAGACGATCGTCCAGGCGACGATCCAATCCATGCGGCTCGACGAGGCCGGCTTCCGCCGGTACCTCGGCGAGAACGGCGCCCGGCGGATGAGCCTCCTCCTCGCGACCGCACGCACCGGCGGCCTCTAGGCCGCCGCGAGGTTCCACGGGCGCCCGTTCGACTGGTGGGCGGGCGGGCAGAGGGTTCTGCGGATGGGCGCCCGTGGTGTTTGGTTTCCCGCGAACGTCAGAGGGGGCCCAGCCCCCGCTCCAGCGCCGCCCACTCGGCGAGCGTGAGCGTCTCGCCCCGGCGGCGCGGATCGATGCCCGCGGCGGCGAAGGCCGCCTCGAGCCGCGCGGCGGGCGCGAGCCGCGCGGCCTCGAGCGCGTTCCGCAGCGTCTTCCGCCGCTGCCCGAACCCGGCCTTCACCAGCGCGC
>JAEYOU010000679.1 GCA_023411405.1 Pseudomonadota bacterium
GCGCGGCGACGTCCGGCGCGGGCGGCGGCTCGGCGGCGCTCCGCCAGCGCGTGCCCGTGGCCGCCTCGTAGTGCCGGTACTCGCAGAGCGCGCAGCTCCAGACGACCGTCGGGAGGTAGGAGTCACCGCTCTGCTCGAGCTTGCCTTCCCCGCGGCTCAGGATGCCTCCCCGGCAGATGGGACAGGTGATCTCGGTCATCGCACGCCTCCTGGGTGGAGGATTGCGACTCGCGTGCCAGCACCCCGCCCGCGCAACCACGCGGAACCGCTCGCAGCAGGTGCGGTGGAGCGTCAACCCTGTGCCGCGGCTGCCCGGTGCATGGCCGCGGGGGCGGTAGATTTTGCGGCCCCCGAAGTGGTGATCGGAGCGCCGAGGTGACTGGAGCGCCGCCCGCTAGAACGCATGCACGAACAGCCCGCTCCGCAGCTTGGGCTCGAACCACGTGCTCTTCGGCGGCATCAGCTTGCCCGCGTCGGAGACGGCCATGAGCTGCTCGAGCCGCGTCGGGAAGAGGTGGAGCGCGAGCGACCAGCCCTCCTCCTTCACGCGCCGCTCGAGCTCGCCGGCGCCGCGGATGCCGCCGACGAAGTCCACGTCGCTCGAGGTCCGCGGATCGCGGATGCCGAAGAGCGGCGCCAGGAGCTGGTCCTGGCAGATCGAGCAGTCGAGCGCGGCGACGGGATCGGCGGCGTCGAAGCTGCCGGGCCGGACGCGGGCCCGCCACCACCGGCCGCCGAGGAAGACGCCGAACGAGAGCGGCGCGTCCGGGCGGGCCGCGGCGGCGGGCTCGACGTCCATGACCGCGCGGAGCGCGTCGAGCAGGGCCTCGGGCGAGCGGCGCTGGGGATCCCGGACGAGCCGGTTGTAGGCGAGGATCTGCATCTGGTCGTGCGGGAAGACGACGGCGAGGAAGACGCCGTGCTCGCCGGGTGTGCCGCGGCGCGCCGCGTGGACGCGCGAGGCCGCGGCCGAGCGGTGGTGGCCGTCGGCGACGTAGAGCGCGGGCACGCCATGGAAGAGCGCCGCGAGCCGCTCGCCGGCGGCGGGCGGCACGACCCAGAGCTTGTGGGCGACGCCGTCCTGGGTCACGAGGTCGTACGCGGGCGCGCCGCGGCGGACGTCGGCGACGAGCGCGTCGATCTCCGGGCGGGCGCGGTAGGTGAGGAACACCGGCTCGTCGTGCGCGGAGAGCGCTTCGATGTGGCGGACGCGATCGTCCTCCTTGTCCGCCCGTGTGTTCTCGTGCTTCTTGACGAGCCCGCGGTCGTACTCGTCCACGCTCGCGCAGGCGACGACGCCGGCCTGCTCGTGATCGCCCATCCGCTGCGCGTAGACGTAGAGGCGCGGCGCGGGCTCCTCCTGGAGCACGCCGCGGTCGCGGAAGGCCGCAAGGTTCGCGGCGCCCTGGGCGTAGACCGCGGGCGCGTGCTCGTCCGTGCCCTCCGGCAGATCGATCTCGGGGCGCGAGACGTGGAGAAAACTCTCGGGGTTCCCCGCGGCGAGCGCACGGGCTTCGCGCGTGGAGACGACGTCGTACGGCGGCGCAGCGACTCGCGCCGCAAGGGTCGCGGGCGGCCGAAGTGCGCGAAATGGAACGAGAGTGGCCATTGGATCTCCTGGAGCGCCGTTCCTTATCAGAAGAAGCTGCGGTCGCTGCGCGCAAGATATGCGGTCCGAGGGCGCGCCCTCACCCCACCTCGACGGCGCACCGTGTTCCGAGTCCCATCGACCGCACCCGATCGTGTTGACAGAGCCGGCCTGGGAGTGGGATGGCATAAGGGCGCGAGCGACGGATTTCTCGCGGAGATTCGAAGGCGACCCGCAGGTCGGAAGGGCGTTCCGCACATGCGCATTCACCTCGTGGCGATGATGATGGTCCTTACCGCGGCCGTCGTGACCGGCTGTGATTCTCCGCGCGAGGTAAGGGACACCGGGCGCGCCGAGGCGCGTGGCTGCAATCACTGCCACGGCTATCCGCCGCCGCCCTCGCTGACGGCGGGCTCGGTCCACCCCGCGGTCCCCGCGGCGTCGTGCTCCGTCTGCCATCCGAGCACCGTGGACGACGACGGCTACACGATCATCGACGCGGGCGAGGCCAGCACGCACGCGAACGGCGTCGTCGACCACATCGAAGACTGGGAGACGCCGGACTGCACGACGTGCCACGCCGCGCCGCCCGAGACCGGCCTGCACCCGTTCCACTGGAGCCGGATGGTCGCCGCGAATCGCGCGACCTGCGTGACCTGCCACCGCGGCTTCGACGTCGGCGACAACAGCCCCGGAGCCCGCGCCGTCGACGACAGCGTGCACATGAACGGCCAGGTGGACGTGATCCTGGACCGCGACGAGGACGTGATCATCGAGGCCGCCGGCCGGGCCGACGGCAGCTGGCTGGAGACCTCGTGCCTCCCCTGCCACGCCGCGCGGCTGTGAACGTCTGACCCGCTCGCTGCACCTCCTGGCCGGGGCACCTACCTTCGCCTCGTGAGGGCATCTCGCCCTCGCGCAGGCGGAGGGGAGCGATGCCCAAGGACCAGAACCCGGATCCCCGCACGACAGGCGAGCGGTCGATCCCCAAGCAGCAGCAGTCGTCGCCGGGCAGCACGCAGGCGATGAGCCCCAGGCCCGACCACGGGGAGAAGACCTACCGAGGCCACGGCCGGCTCCAGGACCGGGTGGCCCTCGTCACGGGCGGTGACAGCGGGATCGGTCGCGCCGTCGCGCTGGCCTTCGCGCGCGAGGGGGCGCACGTCGCCATCTCGTACCTCGACGAGCACGAGGACGCCGAGGAGACGAAGCGGCTCGTCGAGGGGGCGGACCGCTCCGCGCTCCTCATCGCCGGGGACCTCGCCGACGAGGCGCAGTGCGCGCGCGTGGTCCGCGAGACCGTCGATCGGTTCGGGAAGCTCGACGTGCTCGTGAACAACGCCGCGTACCAGGGGCGCCAGGCGGAGCGGTTCGAGGAGCTGGACGCCGCGCGCGTGGAGCGGACCTTCCGCGTGAACGTCATCGCGATGTTCTCGCTCGTGCGGCACGCCCTCCCGCACCTCAAGCCGGGCGCGGTGATCCTCAACACGACGTCGGTCCAGGCGTACCACCCGAACCCGCAGATCCTGGACTACGCCGCCACCAAGGGCGCGATCCGGACGTTCACCCAGGGGCTCGCGCAGGAGCTCACGCCGCGCGGGATCCGCGTGAACGCCGTCGCGCCCGGCCCCATCTGGACGCCGCTCATCCCGCAGTCCTTCGGGGAGGAGAAGGTCTCGAAGCACGGCCAGAGCGCGCCGATGCAGCGCACGGGGCAGCCCGCCGAGGTCGCCCCGATGTTCGTGTTCCTCGCCTCGGACGAGTCCCGCTACGTGAGCGGCGAGATCGTGGGCGTGACCGGCGGGTCGCCGCTGGCCTGAGCCTCCGGGGGCGGCCGGGCCTGCGGGGGGCACTCACCGGCCCCCAGGCCCGGCCGCACCTTGCCGGAGATGGAGACCGAACGCCCGGCGCGCGTGGACGCGCTCTCGGGGCTGCGCTTCTGGGCCGCGCTGGGCATCCTGCTCTTCCACTACGGGGGCGCGTTCACGGCGGGGCTCCCGCCCTGGGTCGAGCGCGTCCGGACGGGCGGGCACGTCTGGGTCGGCCTCTTCTACGTCCTCTCCGGCTTCGTGCTGGCGTACGCCAACCCGCGCCCGCTCGACGGCCCCGGCCGGCGCGCGTTCTTCGCCGCGCGCTTCGCCCGCCTCTACCCCGCCTACCTGCTCGCGTTCGCGCTGTACGCGCCGTTCGTCCTCGATCGCTGGTGGGGGAGCGGCGCGGCGGGGCTGGCGAAGGGCGCCGTGGTGGCGCTCGCCTGCCTGACGCTCGCCCAGGCGTGGCTGCCGCCGATCGCCCGCATCTGGAACCCGCCGGGCTGGTCCACGTCGGTGGTGGCGTCGTTCTACCTCGCGTTCCCGCACCTCCTCCGCTGGCTCGCGCCGCGGTCGCGCGCGGCGCTGTGGCGCGCGGCCGGCGTCGCCTGGGCGGCGTCGCTCGCCCTCCCCCTCGTCTACGTGCTCACCGCGCCGGACGGCCCCGGGGCCGAGCTCCTCGCGCGGGAGCCGCGCTGGCTC
>JAEYOU010000688.1 GCA_023411405.1 Pseudomonadota bacterium
CGAACCCGTGCGCCGCCACCGAGAGGCGCCACGCTCCGGCCGCGGCGTGCTCCAGCGCGAACGCGCCGGCGCGGTCGGATCTCGTCTCGACGTCCGCGCGCGCGTCCCAGTCTGCGGGCAACCGCCCGCGCTCGCGGATCCGCCGGCCCACGATCACGGCGTCGGCGATCGGCACGCCGTCCTCGTCCTCGATGACGCCGGCGATGCGCGCCGCGCGCAGCAGCCGGTACGCGGCGCGCACCTCGCCGCCCTGCTCGACCCGGATCGCCCGGGGCCCGGGCCGGACGACGCCGGGCGGTGGGAAGAGCCAGACCGCGTACGCGCCCGCGGGCAACCCCGTGAGCCGGAAGCGGCCATCGTCGTCGGTGACCGCGGCCAGCGCGAGGAGCTCGGCCTCGAGCGCGACGCGCACCCCGCCGATCGGCGCGCCGGCGTCGTCCCGCACCTCGCCCGCCACGGCGCCGCCCGGCCCGAGCGCGACGACGAGCCCCTCCCGGTCCTCCGCGGTGAGGTCGACGGTGACGACCCCGCCCTCGTCGCCGGAGAAGGCGGCGATCGCGGTGCGCGCGGGCAGGAGCCGCTCCAGGACGAACCGGCCCTCGGCGTCGGTGGTCGTGACGGCCGGGCTGCACGCGACCTCGGTCCGAACCTCCGCCCCCGGCACGGGCCGCCCGTCGCGCTCGACCCGGCCCTCGACGCGGGCCGCGGCGGCGAGCCGCAGCTCCATGTCGCCGGATGGGGAGACGTCCACGTCCGGGATCCGGCCCTCCGACGCGGCGAAGATCGCGTACGGCCCTTCGGGCAGCGGGCCGAGCAGGAACCCGCCGTCCTCGTCGGTCCGCGCCGGGAAGAACCGGCTGTGCGCGCGGTGGACGGCGGCGACCCGGGCGTCCTCGACGGGCACGCCCTCCTCGTCGCGCACCACCCCCGCGTACCAGACGGCGGGGGCGAGGGCGAGCTCGACGCGCGCGCCCGCCTCGACGTCGTACGTCATCGCGACGAGGTCCCCGGCCTCCGCCCACACCGCGTACCGGCCCGGCGCGAGCCCGGTCACCAGGAAGGTCCCGTCCTCGGACGTGACCGCGTGCGCCACCGGCGCCGCCTCCCCGCGCCCTTCCACGAACCGCCAACCGGCGAGGTCCGGGACCGCGGCGCAGGGGCAGTCGAAGATGGAGCGGTCCCCCTCGTTCGGGCACCGGGCGGCGGAGAACGAGTCGCCGTCCTCGTCGGACGTGACGAGGATTGTCACCCCTCCGGCCGGCGCGTCGCCGTCGATGACGACGCCCCGGAGCGCGAGGCCGTGCGGATTCCTCCCGCGGGCGTCCGAGCCGAACGCGCCCGCGAGCGGGCCGCCGCCCGCCGCCCGCAGCCACACGGCGTACGCCAGCCCGGCGAGCACCGCCAGGCCGGCGACCCCGAGGAAGGCAACCCGCGCTCCCCGCATGGAGGCAGGGTACCAAATTCGGCGCGGACGTTGCGCGCGCGTTCGAGCAAGCAAGAGAGGCGCCGGGAGGAAGCCCGCGGCGCCCCTGCTTCGCTGGATGGCTGGCCCGAGGCCTGAGGCCCGAAGCCTGAGGCCTTTTTACGCCGGCTCCGGCACGGGCTTGCGCGGCGCCGGCGGCGCGTCGGCGGTGACGACGAGCCGGAGCTTCTCGCCGTCGGGCTCGACCTCGACCTTGACCGTGCCACCGCCGTGCAGGTCGCCGAAGAGGATCCGCTCGGCGAGCGGCTTCTTGACCTCGTTCTGGATGAGGCGGCTCATGGGCCGGGCGCCCATCTTCCGGTCGAAGCCGTGCTCCGCGAGCCACTTGCGCCCCTCGAGCGTGAGCTCGATCCGGACCTTCTTCTCGGCGAGCTGACCCTCGAGCTCCTTCACCATCTTGTCGACGACCTTGAGGATCACCTCGTGCGGCAGGGAGTCGAACGCGACCCACGCGTCGAGGCGGTTGCGGAACTCGGGGCTGAAGGTCCGCTCGATGGCGTTCCGCGCGTTGCCCGGGTCGGACTGGTCCTGCCCGAACCCGACCCGCCGCGCGGAGAGCTCCTGCGCGCCCGCGTTGGTCGTGAGGATGAGCACGACGTGGCGGAAGTCCGCCTTGCGGCCGTTGTTGTCGGTCAGCGTGGCGTGGTCCATCACCTGCAGGAGCAGGTTGTAGATGTCCGGGTGCGCCTTCTCGATCTCGTCGAGGAGGAGCACGGCGTACGGCGTCTTGCGGATCGCGTCGGTGAGGAGGCCGCCCTGGTCGAACCCGACGTAGCCCGGAGGCGCGCCGATGAGCCGGGAGACGGTGTGCTTCTCCTGGTACTCGGTCATGTCGAAGCGGATGAACTCCACCCCGAGGATGCGCGCGAGCTGCTTGGCGAGCTCGGTCTTCCCGACGCCGGTGGGGCCGGAGAACAGGAAGTTGCCGATGGGCCGCTCCGGCGCGCCGAGGCCGGAGCGCGAGAGCTTGATCGCGCTCGCGATCGCCTCGATGGCCCCATCCTGCCCGTAGATGACCTTCTTGAGCTCGGGCTCGAGGTTCTTGAGGGCGGCCTCGTCGTTGGCGGAGACGGTGCGCTCGGGGATCTTGGCGATCTTCGAGACCACCCGCTCGACGTCGCGGGCGGTGATCCGGTGCCGCCGGTCCTCGTCGGCCCGCATCCGATCGCGGGCGCCGGCCTCGTCGAGCACGTCGATGGCCTTGTCCGGGAGCTGCCGGTCGTTGATGTGCTTGGCCGAGAGCTCGGCGGCGGCCCGGAGCGCCTTGGGCGTGTACGAGACGCCGTGGTGCTCCTCGTAGACCTTCTTCAGGCCGCGGAGGATCCGGACGGTGTCCTCGACCGAGGGCTCGTGGACCTCGATCTTCTGGAAGCGGCGGGCGAGCGCGTGGTCCCGCTCGAACGTCTGCTTGTAGTCGTGGAACGTGGTCGAGCCGATGCAGCGCAGCTCGCCGGAGGCGAGGCCCGGCTTGAGCAGGTTCGAGGCGTCGAGCGACGAGCCGGTGGTGGCGCCGGCGCCGACGATGGTGTGGATCTCGTCGATGAAGAGGATGGCGTTCGGGGTCTTCTTCACCCCGGCGATGACGCCCTTGAGCCGCTGCTCGAACTCGCCGCGGAACTTGGTCCCGGCGAGCAGCGCGCCCATGTCGAGCGAGTAGATGGCCGCCTTCTCGAGCACGGCGGGCACCTTCTTCTGGTGGATGCGGAGCGCGAGCCCCTCCACGATCGCGGTCTTGCCGACGCCCGGCTCGCCCACGAAGACGGGGTTGTTCTTCCGCCGCCGGCAGAGGACCTGGATCGTCCGCTCGATCTCGGCGTCGCGGCCGATGAGCGGGTCGATGAGCCCCTGCGCCGCGCGCTCGACCAGGTTCACGGTGAAGGTCCGGAACGGATCCTTCACCGGCCGCGGGCCGCCCTCCTCGCCCTCGCCCTCTCCGCCGGGCTCCCCTGACTCGTCGGGGCCGCCGCCGTCCTTGCCGATGCCGTGCGAGATGTACTGGAGGATGTCGAGCCGGCGGACGCCCTGCTTCTCGAGCAGGTAGACGGCGTGCGAGCCGCGCTCGCGCGTGATCGCGACGAGGACGTCGCCGGCGTTGAGCTCGGTGCGCCCGGAGCCCTGCACGTGCCAGGCGGCCCGCTGCAGCACGCGCTGGAAGGCCGCGGTCTGCTCCGGATCCTGGACGCTGGACGCGGACTCGAGGGTGCGGTCGAGGTACTCCTCCAGCTCGCGCTCGAGGAGCCGCAGATCGGCGCCGCAGGCCGTGAGCACCTCCGACGCGACCCGGTCCTTCGTCATCGCGTGGAGCAGGTGCTCCAGGGTGACGTACTCGTGCCGACGCCGGCGGGCCTCTCCCACGGCCGCCTGCAGGGTCTGCTGAAGCTCCTTGGAAACCGTCACCATCGCAGCTCCGTGCTCCGCTCACTCCGGCTCGACCGTCACGAGGAGCGGGTACTCCGCCTCCCGCGCGAGGTCCAAAGTCTTCCTCGTCTTCGTCTCCGCGATCTCCCACGGATAGATACCGGCCACGCCGACGCCGCGCATGTGAACGTGGAGCATGATGCGGTGGGCCGTCTCCGGGTCGTGGTTGAAGACGGCGATGAGGACCTGCTCGACGAACTCCTGCGTCGTGTAGTCGTCGTTGTGGAAGAGGACCTTGTAGAGGGGAGGCCGCTTCGTCTCCCGCTCCTGACGTGTCTTCGGGACGGCGGTCGCCGCGTCGCCCCCGGGGCGGGGTTGCTCGGCCATGGCTGGGACCATTGTAAACGGACGGCGGCGGAAACGCCCCGCCGTCGCGCGGAGCGAGGGAGCGGGTGGCCGGCGCGGAACCGTCCGGGCCGCCGCGGGTTCCCGGGTTCACCGCAGGCGGCCGAGCAGCGCCTGCGTCGCCCGGTCCCCGGGGTCGAGGCGCAGCACGTCCTCGAGCTGCGCGCGCGCCTCGGCCGTGCGCCCCGCCCGGAGGAGCAGCTGCGCGAGCTCGCGGGCGAGCACCGCCTGCTCCGGCCGGATCCGGCGGGCCTGCTCGTACGCCCGGATGGCGCCCGGGAGGTCCTGCGCCTGCGCGAGCATCCGGCCGAAGAACCGGGGCGGGTCCATCTCGTCGGGGGCGAGGCGCATCGCCTCCTCGAACGCGGCGCGCCCCGCGTCGAACTGGCCGATCTCGCCCCGCGCGATGCCGAGGTTCACCCACGCGCGCCAGTAGCGCGGATCCACGGCGAGGACGACCTCCAGCCGCTCGATCGCCTTCCGCGGCTGGCCCATGGACGTGTAGGCGACCGCGAGGTTGTTGTTCGGCGTGACCTGGCGGGGCGCCTTCTTCACCTCCGACTCCCAGAAGCGGACGGTGGTGGACCAGTCCTCCGTCCGCACGGCGGTGCGCGCCCAGAGGAGCGGGACCGCGAGGGCCGCGAAGCCCGCGAGGACGAGCGGCGCCCCGGTCCGGCCGCGCCCCTCGTGCGGCGCGAAGGCGGACGAGAGCGCGCCGCCGAGGATCGCGCCGGCCGCGAGGCAGAACCCGACCGACGGCAGGTACAGGAGCCGCTCCGCGAGGAGCACGCCGACGGGGACGAAGACGTGGAGGACGGGGAGGAGCGCGACGAAGATCCAGACCACGCCGACGGCGACGAGCGGCGCGCGCCGCAGGAGGAGGACGCCGCCGGCGAGGACCAGGAGCCAGGCGGCGGTCGCCATCGCGAAGCCCGCGGTGGGGGCGGCGATCGTCGGGATCCGCGCGGCGTAGGCGAAGTCGCCGCCCAGGAACGCGGGCAGCGCGAGGATGCGCAGGTACTCGGCGAGGACCCGGCTCATGGTCATGAGCACGTGGGCCCGCGGCGTGCCGATCGGGAACCAGAGGGCCACGGGCTTCACGCCCAGCGAAGGCCACCAGCTCCCCCCGGGCTCGTGCAGGGCGGCGGTGTGGCCGACGAGGTAGGGGACGAAGGCGAGGCCGAGCGCGCCCGCGACGATCGCCGCCCGGCGCAGCGCGCGCCGCGCCTCGGGCCCCC
>JAEYOU010000352.1 GCA_023411405.1 Pseudomonadota bacterium
CGCCCGCCGAGCGCCTCCGGGAGCTGACGCGCGTGGCGCGCTACGCCCTGCTCCTCGGGCGGGGGCGGCACCTCGCGCACCCGGACGTGCACGTCGCCACCGCGCGCGCCGTGCGCATCGAGACCGATCCGCCGCTCGAGCTCGACGTCGACGGCGAGCTCGCGGCCCGGACGCCGGCGGACCTCCGCGTCGACCCGGGGGCGCTGCGGGTCATCGCGCGGGGATGACCTCGGCCGCGATCGGGGACCCTACCCGAACCGCAGCCCCAGCTTCGCCGACCGCTCGACCTCCTCCTTGAGCCAACCGGGCCAGTGCCGCTCGGCGACGGGGTACGACGCGTCCATCGCCTGGAACGAGCCCGCCCCGACGACGGCCTGGATGTTCTCGCGCGTGTTGTAGCAGACGCGATCGACGCCGATGAGCTTCGCCACCCGGCGGTTGATCTCCTCGAGCGGCTTGTCGTACGGGTGCTCGCCGCGGAACGCGCGCTGGACCGCGAGCTCCTCGAGGCACTCGCGCCCCCGCCGCCACTCCTTGAACGAGGGGAAGAACATCGGTCCGTACGAGATCCAGAACTCGAGCCGGCGGGCGCCCGCGTTGTACACGGACCAGACCGAGCCGCCCTCGGAGACGCTCCCCTTCACGATGCTGTCGTCGCCCATCACGACCTTCTTGTCGCGCAGCACCGAGTCCACGGCGGCGAACTTGAGCCCGACCTCGACGGTCCGCCGGCGCACCTGCGACTCCTGGAACGTGCGGATCGCCTGGGCCTGCTTGACGAGGCCGTGCGAGAGCGGGACGCCGAGCCCTTCGGCGATGCCGTACGCCACGCCCCTGCCCGAGTCCGGGTTGGGGATGACGACGTCCGCGTCCGTGCGGCCGTACAGCTTCGCGAGCCCGCGCCCGAGCCGCTTGCGGAGCTGGAAGATGTCTTCGCCCCCGTACCGCGACGCGACGTTCCCGAAGTAGATCGCCTGGAACACGTCGGTGAGCGGCGTCTCCTCGCGCAGGCGCCGCGTCTCGACCCCGGCCGCACCCGCGATCGTCATCTCCGCGCCCAGGTACTCCCGCGCCGCGAACCCGCCGAGCCGGCGGTGGGAGCAGCTCTCGGAGCTCGCGACGAAGAGCTCCCCGACCGTGCCGAAGCAGAACGGCTCGAACGCGCGGTCGTCGTTGAGCGTGACGAGGCGCGTCTCCTTCCCGTCGAACACCAGGGCCGCCAGCGAGAAGCTGCCGCGCCCGTGCAGGAGGTCCACGAGCGCGCGGCCGGCCTCGAAGCGCACGCCCTCGCGCTCGATGCAGCGGTGCAGGAGCGCGCCCAGCAGCTCCGTCCGGTTCGCGGTCTCGAAGACGTACTCCCCCTCGAGCTCGGCCAGGAGCTCGTCGTCGCCGACGATCCGGCCGTTGAAGGTGAGCGCCACCTGGTACGGCGAGCTCCGCTTCGGCTTCACGACCAGGGGCTCGGCGTTCCGCTTCTCGGCGATCTTGTTCTTGGTGTAGCCGACGTTCCCGATCGCCGCCTGCGGGTTCAGGTGCTGGAAGAGGTGGACCATGTCGAGGTCGACGACGTCCGCGATCCCCCCCACGCCCTTGATGACGTGGATCCCGCGGTCGGTGCCGACCGCGACGCCGGCGCCCGTCTTGCCCCGATGCTGCAGGGCGCCCGTGGCGAGGAAGATCTTCTGGACCAGCTCCTCGTCGCCCGGGCCGTAGATGCCCGTGATCCCGTCCATGGCGGCTCCCTTCGATGCGGTGAGGCGGGGTGAAGGCGGGCAGTCATTTCACAGGACGAGTGTTCCGGAAAGCCGTTTCGCGGTGCGGCGGTGGAGCGCGCAGCCTCACGGAGAACGCGATGCCCCGGAGGAGTTGCCTCAACTGCCCATCGTGGGGGCGGCGGAGCCTCGGTAGGCTCTCCCGGCGCTCCGGAGAGAGAGGTGACGCATGACGGCGTACTGCGCGAAGCGAGGCTGCACCTGGTCCTGGCCGAGACACCGCGCGCTCGCGCTCGTGCTCTGTGCAGGAGCGGCGGCGAACGGGGGCGAGGCGCTCGCGCAGCAGGCGGGGCAGCGCGTGGTCGTGGACTCCCCGGCGGATCGCGATCTCTACCTCGCGGGCGGCACGGTGGACGTCTCGGCCGAGGTCGGCGGCGACGTGATCGCCGGTGGAGGGGCGGTGACGGCGGAGGCGGAGATCGCCCAGGATCTCGTCGCCATGGGCGGGACGGTCCAGGTCCGAGGCCGCGTGGGCGACGACGTGCGCGCCGTGGGCGGGGAGGTCACGCTCGCGGGGAACGTGGGCGACGCGGCCGTGCTCGCGGGCGGCTCCGTCCGCATCGCCCGCGGCGTGACGGTGGGCGGTCTCGCCCTGATCGCCGCGGGGACCGTCCTGCTGGACGGCGACGTGGCGGGCGAGCTCCGCGTCGTGGGCGGGCGGGTGCGGATCGACGGGAGGGTGGCCGGCGACGCGACCATCGACGCGCGCGACCGCCTCGAGCTCGGCCCGGGTGCGCGCTTCGGCGGCGACCTCGTCTACACCAGCCCGCAGCCCGTGGTCCTCCCGCGGAGCGTGACCGTCGCCGGGCGCGTGGTCCACCGCCCGCTCGAGCGCTCCCGTCCCGGCGTTCCGGCCGGGGCCGCCGCGTTCGGCGTCGTGTGGATCCTGGGGCTCGCGCTCGCCGCGGTGGTCCTGATGGTCGCGTTCCCGCGGCTGACCGGCGGGGCAGCACACCTCGTCGCACAGAGCCCCGGCCCCGCGCTCCTGACCGGCGCGGTGGCCGTCTTCGTCGCCCCGGTCGCGGTCCTCGTCGCGCTCGTCACGGGCGTCGGCGCCCCGCTCGCGCTCGCCGCCGTCGCGATCTGGCTGGTGGCGCTCCTCGCCGGATGGCTCGTCGCGGC
>JAEYOU010000692.1 GCA_023411405.1 Pseudomonadota bacterium
GGACGAGCGCCGGCGCGCCCTCGCCGCGGACGACCTCGAGCTCCTGGAACCGCAGGCCCGCCGGCACCCCGAGCGCCTTGAGCGCCGCCTCCTTCGCGGCGAACCGGGCGGCGTACCGCGTGGCCCGATCGACGCGCGCGTCGCAGTAGGCGCGCTCGCCCGGGGTGAACACGCGCGCCACGAACCGCTTCGCGCGCGCGGGCGGCCCGTCGAGGATGCGGGCCATCCGCGCGATGTCCACGAGATCGAGGCCGAGCCCCAGGATCACGGCCGCGCCTGCCGGAGCAGGTCCTTCATCTCCCGCACCGCTCGCTCGAAGCCGACGAGCACCGCGCGCCCGACGATGGAGTGGCCGATGTTGAGCTCCTCCAGCTCCGGGATGGCCGCTACGGGGAGGACGTTCTGGTAGTTGAGGCCGTGGCCGCCGGCCACCGTCAGGCCGAGCTTCGCCGCCGCCTTGCAGGCGTCCACGAGCCGGTTGAGCTCGCGCCGCCGATCGGCGGCGAGCCGCGCCTCGCAGTACCGGCCGGTGTGGAACTCGACGATGGTGGCCTCGGCGCGGTGCGCGGCCTTCACCTGGTCGAGGTCCGGATCGATGAAGAGCGAGACCTCGATCTCCGCGTCTCCGAGCGTCTTGACGGCCTTGCGGACGGCGTCGCGCCCGCCGACGACGTCGAGCCCGCCCTCGGTGGTGAGCTCCTCGCGCCGCTCCGGGACGAGCGTCACCATGTCCGGCTTGGTCTCGTAGGCGATCCGGACCATCTCCTGGGTGGCCGCCATCTCGAGGTTGAGCCGCGTGGTGACGGTCCGGCGCATGACCTGAAGGTCGCGGTCCTGGATGTGCCGGCGATCCTCGCGGAGGTGGATGGTGATCTGATCCGCCCCCGCCATCTCGGCCATCATCGCGGCGGCGACCGGGTCCGGGTAGAGCGTGCGCCGGAGCTGGCGCAGCGTGGCGACGTGATCGACGTTGACTCCCAGGCGGGCGGGCATGGGGGGAATGTAACGCGGATCGGCCCCGCGGATGGGGTCGCGTGAGGGATCCCGGTCCCGCACCCGGCCTTTCGGGCTCCCCTACCCCAGCGCTTCCCTCAACGCAGCCGCGATCCCGTCCGCCATCCCCCGGACGCGCGCCGCGTCCGGCCCCTCGACGAGCACCCGGGCCTTGTTCTCGGTCCCGGAGAACCGGACCAGCACCCGGCCGTCCGCCCCGAGCGCCTCCTCTGCGGCGGCGATGGCCTTCCCCACCGTGGGGAGCTCGGCGAGCGGCCGCTTCTCCTTCACGGCCACGTTCACGAGCGCCTGCGGGACCGGCTCGAAGCACCGCGCGAGCTCGGACAGGCTCCGGCCGTCGCGCCGCATGACCGCGAGCACGTTGAGCGCCGCGGCGACGCCGTCACCGGTCGTGACATGGTCGAGGAAGATGAGGTGGCCGGACTGCTCGCCGCCGAAGTTGTAGCCGTTCCGCCGCATCTCCTCCACCACGTACCGGTCGCCCACCTGCGTGCGGACGACGCGCCCGCCCACCTCGTGCAGCGCGCGCTCGAGCCCGAGGCTCGACATCACGGTCGAGACCACCGTGTTCCGGGCCAGCGCTCCCTGGCGGACGAGGTCGCGCCCGACGATGGCCATGATCGCGTCGCCGTCGACGATCCGTCCGGTCTCGTCGGCGAGGATCAGCCGGTCCGCGTCCCCGTCCAGGGCGAGGCCGAGCTGCGCGCCGTGCTCGCGGATGGCCGCGGCCATCGCCTCGGGGTGCACCGCGCCGCAATCGTCGTTGATGTTGGTGCCGTCCGGCGCCACGCCGAGCGGGATCACCTTCGCGCCGAGCTCCTCGAACGCCTCGGGCGCGACGTGGTAGGCGGCGCCGTTCGCGCAGTCCACCACGACCGTGAGGCCCTCGAGCGTCAGGTCCTTGGGGAAGATCGACTTCAGGAACTGCGCGTACCGCCCCTTGGCGTCGTCGATCCGCTTGGCCTTCCCGATGCGGGTCGCGGTGGGCCGGAGCGCCTGGAAGTCCGGGTTCCCGCGCTCGCCGCCGAGCACGAGGCGCTCGATCTCCAGCTCCACCTCGTCCGGCAGCTTGAAGCCGTCGCGGGAGAAGAACTTGATGCCGTTGTCCTGGTACGGGTTGTGGCTCGCGGAGATGACGACCCCCGCGTCGGCCCGCATCGACTGCGTGACGAACGCGATGCCGGGCGTGGGGAGCGGACCGGAGAGCAGCACGTCCACGCCCATCGAGCAGATGCCCGAGGCGATCGCCTGCTCGAGCATGTAGCCGGAGAGCCGCGTGTCCTTGCCGATGACGATCCGGTGCCGGTGCGAACCGTTCCGCACCACGAACGCGAGCGCCCGCCCCAGCTGGAGCGCCATCTCCGCCGTCATCGGGTGGACGTTCGCGACCCCGCGGACGCCGTCGGTGCCGAAGAGGCGGCGGACCGCGGCGGGCGGGGCCGCGGCCACCGCGCCGTTCCGGGCGGGGCCCTCGACCACCGGGACCACGCCGTCCACGCCGTCCTTCTTCCCTGCACCCGTGCGCGTCGCCATCGAGACCCCCGTTTCTCCACGTGCTTCCCCGCCGGCGAGAGGCGCCTGGACCCTACCACACGGCCGGGCCGGTCGCCTCCGGCGACGCGTGCCCCCAACGCTAGGGCGCGGCCCCCCCCCGCGCCGCCTCCCGGATCGCGGCCGCGACCCGAGCGGCCTGACGCGCCGCCGCCACGTCGTGCACGCGCACGAGCTCGGCCCCCGCGAGGACGCAAGCGGCGATCGCGGCGAGCGTCCCGGGGAGCCGGTCTGCGACGTCCGCCCCGGTGAGCTTCCCGATGAAGCTCTTCCGCGACGGGCCCACGAGGAGCGGGCACCCCAGCCTGCGCAGGCGGCCCAGGCCGGCGAGGAGCGCGACGCTCTGGGCGGCAGTCTTGGCGAACCCGATGCCCGGATCGAGCACGACCCGATCGCGGCGCACCCCGGCGCGCGCGGCGCGGGCGAGCGCCTGATCGAGCTCGGCCGCGACCTCCTCCACCACGTCCCCGTACACCGCGCGTGACGCCATGTCGGCAGGCGTCCCGCGCGTGTGCATGAGGACCGCGGGCACGCCGCGCGCGGCGACCAGCGCCGCCAGCGCCGGCGCCGCGAGGCCCTGCACGTCGTTGACGAGGTCGGCGCCCGCGTCGAGCGCGGCCCGGGCCACCTCGGGCTTGGAGGTGTCCACGGAGATCGGGAGCGCGAAGCCGCCGGCCCGCAGGCGCGCGATCACCGGGACGACGCGCCGGAGCTCCTCCTCGACGGGGACCGGCGGCGCGCCCGGTCGCGTGGACTCGCCCCCGACGTCGACGAGATCCGCGCCCTCCTCGCCCAGCCTCCGGGCGTGCTCCACCGCGGCGTCCGTCCCGGCGAACCGCCCCCCGTCGGAGAACGAGTCGGGCGTGACGTTGACGACGCCCATGAGAAAGGGGCCGGGCCCCTCGAAGAGCCTGGCCCCGATCTGCAGCTTCACACCCCTACCCCGCTCACCCTGAGCCTGTCGAAGGGCCCGCTCACCCTGAGCCTGCCGAAGGGCCTCACGCCTTGCTGGCCGCCGCCACGCCGCCCACCGCGTCGAGCAGCCCGCCGCGCTTCCCCTTCTCCGTGGAGATCGGCGTGGCCGGCTTCGGCGGCGGCGTCCGGGCGATGGCGCCGCCCGACATGAGGACGTCGATGTCCGCGGCGTCGAGGGTCTCGTACTCGATGAGCGCGTCGGCGATCCGGTTCAGGATCGCCCGGTTCTCCATCAGCACCGCCTTGGCCCGCTCGTACTGCTCGGTGACGATGCGGCGGACCTCCGCGTCGATGTCGCGCGCCGTCTGCTCCGAGTACCCCTGGGCGGTCGCCATCTCCCGGCCCAGGAAGACCTCGCCCTCCTTCTTGCCGTACGCGAGCGGACCGAGCTCGCTCATGCCCCACTCGCAGACCATCGAGCGGGCGAGGTTCGTCGCGACCTCGATGTCGTTCCCCGCGCCGGTGGTCTTCTGCGAGAAGGTGAGCTCCTCGGCGATCCGGCCGCCCATCAGGATCGCGATCTGGTTGAGCGCGTACTCCTGGTTGATGTTGAGCCGATCCTCCTGCGGGAGCTGCTGGGTGAGGCCCAGCGCGCGGCCGCGCGGGATGATCGTGACCTTGTGGACCGGGTCGGTCCCGGGGAGGATCTTGGCGACCAGCGCGTGCCCGGCCTCGTGGATGGCCGTGGTCCGCTTCTCCTTCTCGGAGATGATCATCGACCGCCGCTCGGTGCCCATGAGCACCTTGTCCTTCGCGAACTCGAAGTCTTCGATCGCCAGCCGATCCTGGTTGCGCCGGGCGGCGTAGAGCGCGGCCTCGTTCACCAGGTTCTCGATGTCCGCGCCGGAGAAGCCGGGCGTGCCGCGCGCGATCTGCGAGAGATCGACCGAGCCGTCGAGCGGGGTCTTCTTGGTGTGGACCTTGAGGATGCCGAGGCGGCCGTTGTGATCCGGCCGCGGCACCGTGATCCGCCGGTCGAAGCGGCCCGGGCGGAGGAGCGCCGGATCGAGCACGTCCGGGCGGTTCGTGGCCGCGATGAGGATGACCCCCTCGTTGGACTCGAAGCCGTCCATCTCCACGAGGAGCTGGTTCAGCGTCTGCTCGCGCTCGTCGTGCCCGCCGCCGAGGCCCGCGCCGCGGTGGCGGCCCACGGCGTCGATCTCGTCGATGAAGATGATGCAGGGCGCGTTCTTCTTCCCCTGCTCGAAGAGGTCGCGGACGCGCGACGCGCCGACGCCCACGAACATCTCCACGAAGTCGGAGCCGGAGATCGAGAAGAACGGCACGCCCGCCTCGCCGGCCACGGCGCGCGCGAGGAGCGTCTTGCCGGTGCCCGGCGGGCCCATGAGCAGCACACCCTTGGGGATGCGGCCGCCGAGCCGGGTGAACTTCTTCGGGTCCTTGAGGAACGAGATGATCTCCTCGAGCTCGTCCTTGGACTCGTCGATGCCGGCCACGTCGGCGAAGGTCACCTTGTTGTGGTGCTCGGTCATGAGCTTCGCGCGCGACTTCCCGAAGCTCATGGCCTTGCCGCCGCCCGACTGCAGCTGGCGCATGAAGAAGAAGATGAGGAGGACGACCACGAGGATGGGCAGGAACTGCACGAGCAGCCCCACCAGCACCGAGTTCTCCTTCGCCTCCTCGAACTCGACCGTCGCCCCGTTCCGGAGGAGCTTGTCGGTGACGTCCTTGGCGAAGAAGCCGACGACGTCGGTGGGGCCGGTGGCCTCGAACGACTTCCCGTCGCGGAGCTCGCCCGAGTACTCGTTCCCCTTGATCTTGATCTTCTGGATCTTGTTCTCGTCGACCAGCTTCTGGAACTGGCTCCAGTTCGGCTTCTCCGGACTCGCCTGCCCGAAGTTCTTCCCGACGTTGTTGAAGAGGGCAAAGGCCAGCGCGATGATGCAGACCCAGAGCAGGGCGGTCTTGTAGGACTGTCGCAAGTTCGATTCCCTTCCGTGCGTCCCAACCATCGGCGCGGCGGGGGTGTTCCGCAGGTCTGCAGCGCCCGGTCAGGCGACCGGCCGCGTCACCCCTGGCTTTATAGCAACCCCGCACCCCCATTGCAGTATGCGCTAGAGGGCCTCCACCCGGACGTCCAGGCCTGCGCCATTCGGCCCGGCCCCCTGCGCGAGGACGCCCAGCTCGGGGATGGCGAGCACCTGGGCACCCTCCGCGAGCAGGATCAGGCGGTCCCGCCGCTCGCGGGGGATCTTCCGGTCGATCAGCCACGCCTTGAGCTTCTTGCCCCCGCCGCCCCCGTCGGGCCGGAACCGGTCCCCCGGCCGCCGCGTCCGGAGCTCGAGGGGCCACGGCAGGAGCGTGGGCCGCCGCGCGCCGACCCGGACGGCGACGGCGCGCCCGGGGATCACGAAGCGCCCCGGCCCCCTCACCG
>JAEYOU010000699.1 GCA_023411405.1 Pseudomonadota bacterium
GGCGTGGGCGGCGTGCCGCGCGCGGGGCGGCCGCGTGGTCGCGGTCGGCACGACCACCGTCCGGACCCTCGAGAGCGCGTTCCAGGCCGGCGCGGTCCAGGCCGGCGCAGGCCGGACGGAGCTCTTCATCCGCCCCGGCCACCTCTTCCAGGCCGTCGACGCGATCGTCACGAACTTCCACCTCCCCCGGTCCACGCTGCTGGTGCTCGCCTGCGCGTTCGGGGGCACGGAGCGGGTGCTCGCGGCGTACCGCGACGCCGTGGCGCAGCGGTATCGCTTCTTCAGCTACGGCGATGCCATGCTGCTGCTCCGGGGGTAAGGAACGGTTTCCGCGCCATGGAGCGCGTGTCCCTCGATTCGGTGACGGCGCGCGCCGTGTCTGCGCTAACATCAGGGAGCAAGAAAGGTCGCTGGGTGCAGAGCGTCTCCGTCAACCTGGAAGCAGCGCAGTTCCTCGCCGGATGGCGGCCGGAGAACGGGTTCCTGTTCCTCCCGGCGCTCTCCGACACGCGCGTCGGCGAGGAGGTCGCGGTGCGGGTCGGCATCTACGGACAGTCGATCCGCGCGACGCTCTTCGGCCGCGTGGCGCTGGTGCGGCGCGTCGGGCGGCCCGCCCTGCCGCCGGGCGTCGAGATCGCGCTCGACCGGACCAGCCTCGCCGCGGCCGGGTTCCTCGCCCTCGCCGCCCGCGGCGAGGCCGTGACCTTCCGCGAGCGCGCCCCGCGCTTCTCCTTCGAGCGGAGCCTCACCGTCGTCCACGGCGCGGCGTCGCTCGAGACCACGACGCTCAACGTCTCCGAGGGCGGCTGCTCGTTGCGCTGGCCGGGCCAGCTCCCGCTCGTCGGGGACGTGGTCCAGGTCCGGATCGGCCGCGGCGTGTTCGCCCCCGTGGCGCGGGGCGTCGTGTGCTGGAACCAGCCGGGCGGGACGGTGGAGCGGAGCGTCGGGATCCGCGTCCTCCCGGAGGGCCGCGCCGGGCGCGCCTGGCGGAGCCTGGTGGCGGAGGTGGCGAAGTCCGGCGCGAGAGCCGCGTGAGGAACACCGGGGCGTCAGGCGTCAGGCGTCAGGCCTCAGGCCTCGGGAAGCATCGACGCAGCCTGAGGCCCGAAGCCCGAGGCCCGCTGTTGACACACCCGGCTCCACGCGCGAAACCCCCACCCGTGATCCGCTTCCAGCTCCTCGCCGAGGACGGCGCCGCCCGGCGCGGCCGGCTCGAGACGCCCCACGGGACGATCGAGACCCCGGTGTTCATGCCGGTCGGCACCGCCGCGACGGTGAAGACGCTCGAGCCGCGCGATCTCGAGGGGCTCGGCGCCGGGATCATCCTCTCGAACACGTACCACCTGTACCTGCGCCCCGGGCACGAGCGCGTCGAGCGGCTCGGAGGGCTGCACCGGTTCATGGCGTGGAGCGGCGCCGTGCTGACCGACTCGGGCGGGTTCCAGGTCTTCAGCCTCGGCCAGGGCGGCGACCGGAGCGGGCCGGGGCTCGTCGAGATCGCCGAGGAGGGGGTGACGTTCCGGAGCCACCTCGACGGCGCCCGTCACTTCCTCTCGCCCGAGCGCGCGATCCAGGTCGAGGAGGCGCTCGGGGCCGACGTGATCATGGCGTTCGACGAGTGCCCGCCCGCGCTCGCCGATCGCAGCTACCACGAGCTGTCGCTCGCCCGGACGCAGCGGTGGCTGGTGCGGTGCCGCGACGAGTGGCGGAGGATCGAGGCCGCCCGTGCGGCCGGGCACCCCCGGAGCCTCTTCGGCATCGCGCAGGGCGGGCTCTTCCCGGACCTGCGCGCCCGGGCGATCGAGGAGGCGGCGGCGCTGGACCTGCCCGGCTACGCGCTCGGCGGCTACGCGGTCGGGGAGGCGCCCGCGCAGATGTGGGAGGGGGTGGCGCGCGACGCGCCCCGGATGCCGCGCGAGAAGCCGCGCTACCTCATGGGAGTCGGCACGCCCGAGGACCTGCTCGCCGGCATCGCCGCGGGGATCGACATGTTCGACTGCGTCCTCCCCACGCGCACCGCCCGCAACGGCCTCCTCTTCACGAGCCGTGGCAAGGTGACCATCCGGAACGCCCGGTACGCGGACGACGACGGCCCGGCCGACCCCGCCTGCGACTGCTACGCGTGCCGGACGTTCTCGCGCGCCTACCTCCGCCACCTGTTCAAGGCCGGCGAGATCCTGGCGCTCCGCGCCAACACGCTCCACAACCTGCACTTCTACCTGGGGCTCATGCGCGAGGCTCGGGCCGCCATCCAGGCCCGCCGTTTCGAGGCTTTCCGGGCCGAGCGGCTCGCGGCGTGGCGGGAGTCGGGCCGGTAGGCGGGCGGGCGCCCGGTCACAAAGCAGTTGCGGGGCCCGCCGAAATCACGCTAGAACACAGCGCTTTTTCCGACCAGCCACGCGGAGCCGCGGAGCCTGTCCATGCAATCGATCTTGCAGGGTTTCCTCTCACAGACGGGCGACGGCGCCCAGCCCCAGGGCGGCGGCGGGTCGACGATGATCGTGATGATCGCGGTGATGTTCGCGATCTTCTACCTCATCGTCTTCCGCCCCCAGCAGAAGGAGCGCAAGCGGCAGGCCGAGTGGCTGTCCAGCATCAAAAAGGGCGACGAGGTTGTTACACAGAGCGGCATCATCGGAACTGTCGCGCTGGTCGAGGACCGGTCCGTCACGCTGGACGTGGGCGGCGGCAACAAGATCCGGGTCCTCAAGTCCACCGTTGTGAGCGCCTGGAAGCAGTCGGAGCCGGCCGCGCCGGCCAAGGCGGAGGCGAGGAAGTAGATGGAACGGTCCTGGTACTGGCGGTTCGGCCTGGTCATTGCCGGCACGCTCTTGTGCGTCTACCAGCTCATCCCGAGCTGGTACTACTTCAAGCTGCCGCCGGAGCAGCGGAACAAGGCCGAGATCTTCGACAAGACGGTCCCGGGGTGGGCGCCCGAGCCGGAGACCCGGCTCAACCTGGGGCTCGACCTGCAGGGCGGCATCCTGCTCGACATGGGCGTCGACGTGGACAAGGCCGTGAAGGCCAAGGTCACGCGGCGCGCCGACGCGATCGCCGAGCGCCTGAAGGCCGAGAAGGTCGCCTTCGAGTCCTCCGGGACGACCGCCGAGAACCGGCGCGTCCTGGTGAAGGCGGCGGACCTGGGCAAGGTCCAGGACGAGGTCCTCTCCTACTTCGGCGACATGACGGCGAGCCGCGTCGACGGCGGCATCCAGTTCGCGTTCAAGGAGCAGGTCCTCGACGACTTCCGCAAGGGCGCGGTCGAGCAGGCGGAGAAGGTGATCCGCAACCGCATCGACAAGTGGGGCGTCAGCGAGCCCGACATCAAGCGCAAGTCCAACAGCCAGATCCAGATCCAGCTCCCCGGCGCCGAGGATCCGGCGAAGGCCAAGGATCTGCTCGGCCGGACGGCGCAGCTCGAGTTCAAGATCGTCGACGACGAGAGCACCGCGCTCGACAAGGCGAAGACGATGTTCCCCGCCTGCAAGTTCAACATCGACCGGCAGGCGCTGCGCCCGATCCCGGACGGCGGGTGCTTCCTCGATGACGGCAGCGGCCAGGCGACCGTCGTCGCGAAGAGCCGCGATGAGCTCGACAAGATCGTGAAGGAGCAGCTCCAGCCGCTCGTCGATCCCGCCAAGAACGTCATCCTCACGGGCACCGAGACGGTCACGCGCTCCTCGGACAAGTACCAGTACGAGCGGACCTACGTGCTGCGCGCGAAGACCGAGCTCACCGGCGACTACCTCGCCAACGCCGAGGTCGGCCTGGACAGCGACCCCATGCGCCAGGGGGACCCCATCGTCCGGTTCGAGATGTCCCCCGAGGGCTCCAAGCTCATGGGGAAGCTCACCCAGGAGAACATCAAGAAGCGGATGGCGATCGTCCTCGACGATCGCGTCGAGAGCGCCCCCGTCATCCAGAGCCAGATCACCTCGAACGGTCAGATCACGCTCGGCTCCGGCAGCGACCCGCAGGCGCAGCGCGAGGAGGCGCAGATGATCTCCCTCGTCCTCCGCTCCGGCGCGCTCCCGGCCCCGGTGACGATCGGCGCCGAGTCCACCGTCGGCGCGACCCTCGGGCCGGAGCTGATCGAGAAGGGCACCAAGGCGGCGCTGCTCGGCCTCCTCGCGGTGCTGATCTTCATGGTCGTCTACTACCGGCTGAGCGGCCTCATCGCGGACGTCGCCCTGGTGCTGAACGGGCTCCTGGTGCTGGCGGCCATGGCCGCCATCCAGACGACCCTCACGCTCCCCGGCATCGCCGGCTTCGTCCTCACGCTCGGCATGGCGGTCGACGCCAACGTCCTCATCAACGAGCGCATCCGCGAGGAGCTGCGCGCGGGCAGGAGCACGAAGATCGCGGTGCAGCAGGGCTACGCCCGCGTCTTCTGGACCATCATCGACTCCCACGTCACGACGCTCGTCGCCGGCTTCATGCTGATGGAGTTCGGCACGGGTCCCATCCGCGGCTTCGCCGTCACCCTGATCATCGGCCTGGTCGCCTCGCTCATCACCTCCATCTTCGTCACCAGGGTCCTGATGGAGTACTTCACCCGCCACGACACGGCGAAGCTGAGCGTCTGAGATGCAATTCAAGACCTTCGACATCGTCCCCCACGGCACGAAGATCGACTTCGTCGGGAAGCGCCGCCTCGCGGTGGTGCTCTCCCTCATCGCCAACCTGGCGGTGATCATCTGGGCGCTCCCCTGGGTCCACGGCCTGAACTACGGCGTGGACTTCTCGGGCGGCACCGAGATGGAGGTGAAGTTCGGCACCTCCGTCGACCCCGGGCAGATCCGCGGCGCCATCGAGGAGCTCAACGTGGACGCCTCGGTCCAGGCGTACGGCCCGGCCTCCGAGAACAGCTACCTCATCCGCGTCGAGCGGTTCTCGCTGCTCACGCAGGAGAAGGCGGAGGCGGCGGCGGCGGCCGTCCAGGCGAAGTTCCCGGACGTCCGCCACTCGTTCAACCCCGAGCTGGGCGACCAGATCGACTTCGAGTTCAAGCAGGTGCAGGACGTCGAGGCGACCAAGGCGGCGATCCGCGACGCCCTCGCCGGCACCGCCGTGGGGGTCCGCGAGGTCCGGGAGGCGGGCCAGGGGCTTCAGACCGGCTCCACCGCGTTCACCGTCATCACCGAGGGCATCCAGGACAAGGTGCGGAGCGCGCTGGAGACGAAGCTCAAGGTCCACGAGCCCGACGTGCGCCGCGTCGAGTACGTCGGCCCGGCGGTCGGCCGCGAGCTCCGGACCCAGGGGTTCAAGGCCATCATCTTCGCGATGGCGCTCATCGTGGCCTACATCGGCCTCCGGTTCGACTTCCGGTTCAGCCCCGGCGTCATCATCGCGATGCTGCACGACGCGGTGATCACGTTCGGCTACTACGCGTTCTCCGGCCGGGAGTTCAACCTCACCTCGATCGCGGTGATCCTCACCATCGTCGGCTACTCGGTGAACGACACGGTCGTCATCTACGACCGCATCCGCGAGAACCAGGCCAAGCTCAAGGGCCGGTCGCTGTCCGAAATCGTGAACGTCTCGATCAACGAGACGCTGGGCCGCACGTTCCTCACCTCGTTCGCCACCGCGCTCTCGCTCGTCGGCCTGCTCGTGCTCGGCGTCGGCACGATCTGGGACTTCGCGATGGCGATGATGGTCGGCCTCGTCTCCGGCACCTACTCGACCTGGTTCATCGCCGCCCCGATGACGATCTGGTTCGAGGACTGGATGGATCGGAAGAAGGCGCGCGCCGCCGGCCGGCACCCGCAGGCGCAGCCCGCGCCGGCGCGGACCGCGGCCAAGTAGGGCGCGCTCGAGCAGCTCTCGCGGGCGCCGGGTCCTCCCGGCGCCCGCGTCCTTTTCACGGAGACGGGGCGCCCGCCGCCGTCGTTCCCTCGCGCACGAAGAGCCGCAGCTCGTTGCGTCCGATCCTCTTCCACGTGAGCAGGCGGCCGTCGGGCGAGAGGTAGAGCGCCCCCGGCTCCTCGACGAGCGGGAACCGCTCCTCCGTCCAGCCGGCCTCGTCGGGCGTGGAGCGGAAGACGCGCAGCCGCTCGCGGCCGTCCTCCTCCACGAGCGCCGCGAGGACCCCGTCTCCGGCGGCCGTGAAGCGCAGCGCCGCGGTCGCGACGCCGCCGGCGACGCGGAAGCGACGGCCGGCGATCGGGCTCTCGGCGAAGCTCCAGGTCGCGCCGCCGTCCCGCGTCACCCAGATCCGGCCCGCGGTGTCCAGCACGCGCCCGACGACGGCCCTCCGGGTGTGCCGGGCGACCATCGCGGGAGGCGCCGCGCCCGGGGAGGGCGGCGCGAGCGACAGCGAGACGGCGGCGACCCCCTCCGCCCATCCCGGCAGGGGGAGCGAGGTCCACTCGAGTCCGCCGTCCTCCGTCAGGCCGAGGCGGGCGCGCGCGGCGATGAGGCCGCGGTTCTCGTCCGCGAACGAGAGGAAGACGGCGGGCTGCGGATCGCCCCCGCCGAAGTTCCCGCCCTGGTACCACGTCCGCCCGTAGCTGAAGGATCGGCCCACCGACAGCACCCCGGCGTGCCAGGCGAAGCCGTCCGGCAGGACCTCCAGGGCGTGCCGCGCGGGGTCCGGGGAAGCGCCGTCGAGCCAGGTCCGGCCGCCGTCGAGCGTGTAGCGCACCCACGGTCCGCCGAGCCGCACGCCGGTGCGCTCGTCCACGAAGGCGGCGAGCGTGGTCCGCTCGTCGAGGGGCATGAGCGCGAGGAGCCGCCAGCCGGGCGCGCCCGCCGCGACCGCCGGATGGGCGAGGAGCAGCGCCACGGTGACGACGCGCCGGCACGCGGAAGAGGTCACTTACCTCGTGTAGCGTGGACCCGGCGCGCGTACACGCGGAGCTCGTTCCGTGCGAGCGACTTCCACGTGAGGACCTCGCCGTCGGGCGAGAGGAAGAGCGCACCGGGCTCACGGACGGCCGGGATCCGCTCCTCCGTCCATCGCGCGCCGTCCTCCGCCGCGCGCCAGACGCGGAGCCGGAAGCCCGCGTCCTCCTCGACGAACGCCGCCAGGGC
>JAEYOU010000701.1 GCA_023411405.1 Pseudomonadota bacterium
GGACGAGCCTGCGCCCGCAGGCGGCGAGGTCGCCGCCGCGGCCGACGACCGGGATCAGCGGCTCGCCGCGCAGGCCGCACGCGTCGACGAGCTGACGCGCGCGTACGCCGCGCTCCTGGAGGACAACAAGGGGTTCCGGCAGCGGCTCGAGCGCGAGAAGGCGCGGGTGATCGAGGCCGAGCGGACCGGGATCGCCCAGGCGCTCCTCGAGGCCGCGGACGACCTCGAGCGCGCCCTCTCGGCCGTCTCCTCGAGCGAGGTCGAGAGCGCGGCGGTGCGGAGCCTGGTGGACGGCGTGCGGCTCTCCCTGGCCACGCTCCAGAAGCGGATCGCGGAGCTGGGCGCCGAGCGGATGGCGGTGGCGGGCCAGCCCTTCGATCCGCGGTTGGCGGAGGCGGTCGACACCGTCGCCGTGGCCGACGCCGCGCAGGATGGCTGCGTCGTGCAGGAGGTCCGGGCCGGGTACCGCATCGGAGAGCGGGTGCTGCGCCCCGCGCGGGTCCGGGTCGGAAAGCTCGCCCGGGCGTGAAAGCGCGCCTATGACGACGGGGCGCCGCGTGTGCGCCCTGTCTGGAGAGCCATCGATGCGCCGGACCCTCGGCCGAACCCTGATCGCTGCCGCCGCGGTGACCGCGCTCGGCGCAGCGCAGCCCCGCGCCGAGCCGACCGCGCCGGAGGCGTTCGTCCCCTCGGGCGCCTCGCTCGCGCCGCTCGTCGAGCGCCTGCGGCCCTCGGTCGTGAACATCTCGGCGGTCACGAACGCCCGCAGCCCGACCCGGCGGCCACAGGCGACCCCGAAGCGCCCGAAGGCCGCGGACCCGTTCGACGACCTCTTCGAGCGGTTCTTCGGCGCGCGGCCCGGCCCGGCCCCGGCGCTGCCCGAGGGGCTCCAGGGGGCGTCGCTCGGCTCCGGGTTCCTCATCGACGCGCAGGGCTTCATCCTCACGAACAACCACGTCGTGAAGGACGCGACCGAGATCCGCGTCCGGCTCTCCGACGGCCGCGACTTCCAGGCGAAGGTGATCGGGCGGGACCCGCTCACCGACGTCGCCCTCCTCCAGCTCGAGGCCTCGCCCCGGGATCTCCCTGCCGCCGCGCAGCTCGGCGACTCGGACGCGCTCCGCCCCGGCGACTTCGTGCTCGCGATGGGGTCGCCGTTCGGCCTGCGGGACTCGGTGACGCTGGGCATCGTCTCGGCCAAGCACCGCGCCGGCATCAACGCCGCCGACTCCTACGACGACTACATCCAGACCGACGCCGCCATCAACCCGGGGAACTCCGGCGGGCCGCTGTTCAACCTCCGCGGCGAGGTGGTCGGGATCAACACGCTCATCGTCTCTCCGCAGATGGGCCAGGGGATCGGGTTCGCCATCCCGATCAGCATGACCCGGGCGCTCCTCCCGCAGCTCCGCGAGAAGGGGCGCGTGGTCCGCGGGTTCCTGGGGGTGACGGTCTCGGACGTGGACCCCGAGATCGCGGAGCACTTCCGGCTCGCGCCCGGGACCAAGGGCGCGTTCGTCCAGACGGTGCAGCCGCGATCGCCCGCGGATCGCGCCGGCGTCCGGCCCTACGACATCGTCACGCAGTTCGAGGGGCGCGCCGTGGACTCGTCGGGCGCGCTCACCCGCGCCGCCGGGCTCGTCTCGCCGGGGCAGACGGCGACGCTGCGGCTCCTCCGCGGGGGCGAGGAGCGCCAGCTCACGGTGAAGCTCGCGCCGCGCCCGGAGGACGAGGCCGCCGCGGCGGCCGTGCGCGAGAAGCCGGAGCGGGAGGCCGCGGAGAAGGAGGCGCCGCCCACCCCTGGGCTCGGGCTCGCGCTCGCGCGGATCACGCCCGCGATCCGGAGCCAGTTCGCCCTGGACGGCGATCAGGGGCTCGTGGTGATGCGCGTCATCCCGGACGGCCCCGCGGATCGCGCGAACCTCCGGCGCGGCGACGTCGTCCTCGAGCTGAACCAGCAGCCAATCCGGAAGATCGAGGACGTGACCTCCATCCTGAGCCGGCTCCGGGAGAACGAGGTGGTGCTGCTGCGGGTCCAGCGCGGCGGCGCCGCGTCGATCCTCACCTTGCGCGTGGGGGCGAAGCGGTAGCCATCCCCGCTCGCCCTTCGACAGGCTCAGGGTGAGCGGGCCTCTGTCGTTCTCAGAGCACCTTGGCCGCGATCGGCGCGCCCGTCCGCGCGTCGAGCACCCGGACGGCGAGGAAGCGGGCCGCGACGCCCTCGTAGCTGCCGGCCTCGCCGCGCCGGGAGAGCTTCCAGACCTTCTCCGGGCGGAAGACGATCTCGAGATCGATCGCGCCGGTCCGGAACGGGCTCTCGAACTCCATCTCCATCATGCCCTCCGGCAGCGCGGTCGGGATGGGTACGAGGTTGACGATCGGCCGCCCGGCGGCGTCCTGCCGGATCGGCGCGCCGTGCGTGAGCGCGAGCCCGCCGCCGTCGACGAAGGGGGTGAGCAGGACGACGAACCCGCCGCCCCGGCGCTGCGTCCGGACCAGGCCGGCCGCGTCGGTGACACGGACCGTGAACGCCCGCCCCGCCGCCGCCTTCCGGGCCTGCGCCACGTTGGCCTGGCACCGCTGCCGCTCGTACACGTCGGTGCAGTGGCCGACGTACTTCGCGAGGAAGCTCTCGAGGCCGTCCAGCCGCTCGGCGCCACGCGCGGCAGACTCGAAGTCGGCGTCCCGGGCAGCGGCGGGGAGGGCAAGGAGCAGGAGAGCGAGCAGGCAGCCAGTGCGCATGAGCACCTCGGAGCGGGCGAAAGCGCCCGGAAACACGGTCATCATACCTTGAGTTCAGGACACGATCGGGTCTGACCAGGGTGAGTTCAGGTCGGTTATTTGCCTACATCATCCTACCGACCTACGCTGGGCTCCGTTCGGAGGTGGCGATGCAACGGCTTCGGCGGGCGGAGCAGGACGCGGGGCGGTTGGAGCGCCGCGAGGGCACGCGGCTCGACAAGGTCTTCCGCGTGTACCTCGAGGGCGAGCACGGCTGCGGCCTGGGGATCGCCCGGAACATCTCCGAGGGTGGACTGTTCGTGGAGACGCGCGCACCCCAGCCCATCGGCACGCACGTCCGCATCACCTTCCCCTCGGAGTCGGGAAACATGCTCGCCGTCGCCGAGGTCCGGTACGTCTGCCACCTCCTGGCGCGCGGGTACGGCCGCGCGCCCGGGCCGCTCGCCATGCGCGGCATGGGGCTCCGCTTCCTGTACTTCGAGGGCGGGCAGGAGAGCGTGAGCAGGCTTCACTGAGCGCGGCGCGGGATCTGCGCCGCCGCCTTGCCGCGCCCCCCTCCGCGTGTTAGCCGAGGAGGGCGTGCACGCGATCGAGACCGAGGGGCTCACCCGCCTGTTCGACGACAAGCCGGCGGTGAGCGACCTCACCCTCGCGGTGCCCGCGGGCGCGTTCTTCGGGTTCCTCGGACCGAACGGGGCCGGCAAGAGCACGACGATCAAGATGCTCACCGGGCTGCTCGCGCCCAGCGCCGGCCGCGCCCGGGTGCTCGGGCTCGACCTGGGCCGCGATCCGCTCTCGGTGAAGCGCCAGATCGGGGTGGTGCCGGACGGACTCGGCCTCTTCGAGCGGCTCTCCGGGGCGGAGCAGCTGCGGATCCACGGCCAGCTCTACGGGCTCGCCCGCGCCGAGGCGGCGCGGCGCACCGACGAGCTGCTCGCCGCGCTCGACCTCGTCGGCGACGCGGGGAAGCTCGTGGGCGAATACAGCCACGGGATGAAGAAGAAGCTGGCGCTCGCCTGCGCGCTCATCCACGGCCCGCGGCTCCTCTTCCTGGACGAGCCGTTCGAGGGCATCGACGCGGTGGCGGTCTCCGGCATCCGCCGGCTGCTCGTGGACCTGGTCGGGCGCGGGGCCCTGACGATCTTCCTCACGAGCCACGTCCTGGAGGTGGTGGAGCGGCTCGTGACGCACGTCGGGATCATCCGCGAGGGGCGGCTCGCCGCCCACGGGACGCTCGAGGAGGTCCGCGGGACGGGGACGCTCGAGGAGGTCTTCATCCGCACGGTCGGCGAGGAGACCGCGCCCGTCGGGCTCTCGTGGCTCGGCGAGGGCTCCGGGGCGTGAGCGCGTTCCTCGCGTTCGCCGAGCTCCGGCTGCGGCTGACGGTGCGGCGGCTCCTGGGGAAGGGCGGCGTCCAGGACCTCGTCGCGCGATCGGTGATGATCCTGTTCACCGTGCCGGTGGGGCTCCTCTTCGCGTGGGGGGCGGGCCGGGGGGCGTTCGTCGCCGTCCGCATGGGCTCCCCGCGGGCGATCGACTGGGGCGCCGCGCTCTTCTTCTTCGGCGTCTGGACCTCGTGGACCGCGCTGGCGCTGACGATGTCGGATCGCGAGTCGTTCGATCTGCGGCGCGTCCTCGTCTACCCGGTGCCGCCGTGGCAGGCCTACCTGTACGAGCTCGCCGCCGGGCTCCTCGCCGATCCGTTCGCGCTCTTCTGGCTGCTCCTCCAGGCTGGCGCCTTCGCCGGCGCGGCGGTGGCGCGGCCGGGGAACTGGGTGCTCCTCCTCGCCGTCGTGCACGTGCTGTTCGCGGCGGGCACCGTCTGCCTCGTCGCCCTCGCGCAGGAGCTCCTCGCGCGCGCGCTGAGCCGGAGGCGCGTGCGCGAGCTCGGGGTGGCGGCGGTCTACATCGGGGTCATCCTGCTCGTGGCGTACGTCGCCGCGGACGGCGGCCGGGCGGTGTGGCACGGCCTCCGGG
>JAEYOU010000715.1 GCA_023411405.1 Pseudomonadota bacterium
GAGGGCAGCCATGAGGCGCGCGCGTGTCGTCGCCGGGCTCGCGGCCCTCGCCGCGCTCGCCGCCGCGTCCCCGGCGCAGGCGCAGTTCTGGCGCCACCGCGAGCTCCCCTCCGGTCCCCCGCTCGACGTGGAGCCGGTGCCGCTCCAGGAGGTCCGGATCGAGGAGAAGCTCGGCCAGGCGCTGCCGCTCGACGAGACCTTCACCGACTGGCGCGGCCGGCCGTTCACGCTCCGTCAGGCGTTCGACGGCCGGCGGCCGGTGGTGCTGGCGATGGTCTACTACGAGTGCCCGATGCTCTGCGGCCTCATGCTCTCCGGCATGGCCAAGGCCATCCGGCAGAACGGGCTCGCGCTGGGCAAGGACTTCGCCGCCGTGACGATCTCCTTCGACCCTGCGGAGCGGCCGGGCCTCGCCGCCGAGCGGCGGCGCGGCTACCTCCAGTCGGTGGGGCTCTCCGACGCCGGGGAGGAGTGGCCGTTCATGGTCGGCACCGAGGAGGCGTCGCGGCGGGTGTCCGACGCGCTCGGCTTCTACTACAAGTACGACCAGGTCTCGGGCGAGTGGGCCCACACGGCCGCGATCTTCGTGATCACCCCCGACGGCAGGATCTCGCGCTACCTCTACGGCATCGACTACGCGCCCAAGGACCTGCGGCTCGCGGTGATCGAGGCCGGGGGCGGGAAGGTGGGCACGAGCTTCGACCGGATCCTCCTCACCTGCTTCCGGTACGACCCGGCCTCCCGCAAGTACCAGCCGTACGCCTTCGGCATCGTCCGGGCCGGCGGCGCGCTCACGCTCGTCGTCCTGGCGGCGGTGGTGGGGCGGCTGTTCTGGCGCGAGCGGAAGCGCGCGAAGCGGGAGGCGAAGGCGTAGCGCCCGGCGCGCTCCGCGAGGCAGACCATGAACGAGCTCCTGCGCCGCATCCTGTTTCTCCCCGAGCAGGCGAGCAGCTACGCCGAGTCGGTCGACAAGCTCCACTACTTCGTCATCATCACGACGATGATCGCCGCCGCCGGCGTGTTCGGCGTCGCCATCTACTTCTTCGTCCGGTACCGGCGGCGCGGCGACGGCGAGGCGACGCCGCGGGTCCATCCGCGCGCGATCCACGAGATCCTGTTCATCGGCGTGCCGCTCGCGTTCTTCCTGCTCTGGTTCGCGATCGGCTACCCGCAGTTCGTCTCGCTCCAGACGCCGCCCAAGGACGCCATGGACGTCTACGTCCAGGGCAAGCAGTGGATGTGGAAGTTCTCGTACCCCGACGGCCCGAGCGCGGTGAACACGCTCCGGGTGCCGGTCGGCCGGCCGGTGCGGCTCCTCATCACCTCCCGGGACGTCATCCACTCGTTCTACGTCCCGGCGCTCCGGATCAAGATGGACGCGCTCCCGGGCCGGTACACGCAGATCTGGTTCCAGGCGGAGCAGCCCGGCCGCTTCGAGATCTTCTGCGCCGAGTACTGCGGGCTGTCGCACTCGGGGATGGTGGGCGAGCTGGTGGCGATGCCGGCCGCGGAGTTCGACGCCTGGATGGCGACGCAGCGGCGCGGCGTGGTCGCGTCGCAGGACGCGGCGCCGGTCGACGGCGAGCACGTCCGGCCCGCGGCGAACGTCGTCGAGGAGGGCGCGCGGATCGCCGCCGCGCAGGGCTGCCTCAAGTGCCACTCGGTGGACGGCTCGCGCCACATCGGGCCGACGTTCGCGGACCTGTACGGGCGCGAGGAGCGGCTCCAGGACGGCAAGACCGTGGTCGCCGACGAGGCGTACCTCACGCGCTCGATGATGGACCCGGCGGTCGAGCTCGTCGCCGGCTACCAGAACGTCATGCCCACCTTCCAGGGCAAGCTCGCGCCGCCCGACACCGCGGCCATCGTCGAGTACATCAAGTCCCTCCGCTCGTCGGCCTCGCGCCCCGGGCCGTCGGAGCCGCCCGCCTATGAAGCCATCCCCGCTCCCACCAAGTGACGCCCCGGCCTACGCGCCGCGGAACTACCTGAACGCGCCGGCCACGGGGCTCCTGTCGTGGCTCAACACCCGCGACCACAAGCGGATCGGGGTGATGTTCCTCGTCGCGACCACGATCTCGTTCGCGGTCGGCGGCCTGTTCGCGATGCTCATCCGGCTGGAGCTGCTCACGCCCGGCCCGACGGTCATGGATCCCATGACCTACAACCGGATGTTCACGCTCCACGGCGTGGTCATGATCTTCCTGTTCATGATCCCCGCCATCCCGAGCGGCTTCGGCAACTTCCTCGTGCCGCTCATGATCGGCGCCAAGGACGTCGCGTTCCCGAAGCTGAACCTCCTCAGCTTCTACCTGTACCTGATCGGCGCGGCGATCGCGCTCGGCGGGATGATCTGGGGCGGCGCGGACACGGGCTGGACCTTCTACACGCCGTACTCCACCGACACGATCACCAAGGTCACGCCGATCCTGCTCGGCGCCTTCATCCTCGGGTTCTCGTCGATCCTCACCGGCCTCAACTTCATCGTCACCACGCACACCATGCGGGCGCCGGGCATGGGCTGGATGCGGATGCCGCTCTTCGTCTGGGCGATCTACGCGACGAGCATCATCCAGATCCTGGCGACGCCCGTCCTCGGCATGACGCTCCTGCTCGTCGCCGTGGACCGGTCCTTCCGCCTCGGGATCTTCGATCCGGCCTTCGGCGGCGACCCGGTGCTCTTCCAGCACTTCTTCTGGTTCTACTCGCACCCCGCCGTCTACATCATGGTGCTGCCGGCGATGGCGGTGATCTCCGAGGTCGTCTGCACCTTCTCCCACAAGAACATCTTCGGCTACAAGGCGGTCGCCTACTCGTCGCTCGGCATCGCCTTCGTCGGGTTCTTCACCTGGGGCCACCACCTCTTCACGTCCGGTCAGTCGGCGTTCGACGCGGGCATCTTCGGCGTCCTCTCGATGTTCGTGGGCATCTTCACGGCCATCAAGGTCTTCAACTGGACGGCGACGCTCTACAAGGGGTCGATCTCGTTCAAGACCCCGTTCGCCTACTTCGTCGGCTTCCTCTTCTTCCTGGTGTTCGGCGGGATGACCGGCGTGGCGCTCGCCACCGTGTCGCTCGACGTCCACTGGCAGGACACGTACTTCGTGGTCGCGCACTTCCACTTCATCATGGTGGGCGGCGTGATCATGGCCTTCCTGGCCGCGCTCCACTACTGGTTCCCCAAGATCACCGGGCGCAGCTACCCCGAGGGCTGGGGGCTGGTGGCCGCGGTGATGATCATCCTCGGCTTCAACTTCACCTTCATCCCGCAGTTCCTGCTGGGGAACATGGGGATGCCGCGCCGGTACTACTCGTACGCCGAGCGCTTCCAGGCGCTGAACGTCGCCTCCACCGCCGGCGCGAGCGTCCTGGCGATCGGCCTCACCATCGTCCTCGTCTACCTCCTCGTCGCGCTGAAGTACGGCCGGGCCGCCGGGCCCAACCCGTGGAGGTCGCGCGGCTTCGAGTGGGACACGCCTTCCCCGCCGCCGCCGGAGAACTACGACGTGACCCCGGTGATCCAGCACGGCCCGCACGACTACGACGGCGAGAACTTCCACCTCCCGCCGCACCAGCACGCGCCGGAGCCCGAGCCCCATGCAAGCTAGCCCGCTCGCCCATCACTTCGAGAACCTCGAGAAGCAGGCCCACGCCGCGCGGCTGGGCATGTGGCTCTTCCTCGCCACGGAGATCCTGCTCTTCACGGTGCTCTTCGCGGCGTACGCGCTGTACCGTTTCCTGTTCCCGGAGGCGTTCGCGCTCTCGAGCCGCGGGCTCGAGACGTGGGTCGGGTTCGTGAACACGGTCGTGCTCGTGACGAGCTCGTTCACCGTGGCGACCGGCCTGAATGCCGCGACGCGCGGCGACGGGAAGAGGACCGGCTTCTGGTTCTTCGCCTCGGTGCTGCTCGCGATCGTGTTCCTCGGGTTCAAGGCCTACGAGTACTCGCACCACTTTCACACGGGGCAGCTCCCGGGCCGCTACTACACGTTCGAGGGCGTGAAGGCCCCGGGCGCGCCGATGTACTTCACGCTCTACTTCCTCATCACCGGGCTGCACGCGATCCACGTCGTCGTCGGGATGACGATCCTCATCGTGATCGGGCTGCTCGCGCGGAGGGGGCGCTACACGGCCGCGTACCACGTGCCGGTCGAGCTGGGCGCGCTGTACTGGCACCTCGTCGATCTCATCTGGATCTTCGTCTTCCCCCTCATCTACCTGATCTGACCCGAGCCCGAGCCCGCAACGGAACGGAACGGAACGAGAGACAAATGGCCGAACCGGTGGCCCACGACGAGCACGAAGCCACGCACCGCAGCCACATGCCCGTGTACCTGGGCGTGTGGGTGGCGCTCCTCGTCCTCACGGTGGTGACGTATGCGGTCGCGAAGGTGCACCTGCCCGGCGCCTGGGCCGTGGCGGTGGCGCTCCTCATCGCGAGCCTGAAGGGCGCGCTCGTGGCGCTGTTCTTCATGCACCTCTGGGATCAGCGCGGCGCGAACCGGCTCGTGTTTCTCACCTCGCTCGTGTTCGTGGCGCTCCTCATCGGGCTCGTCATCGCCGACAACGCCACCCGGTTCCCCCTCGCCAACCCGCCGGGTGCGCGGGGCGCGCTGCCTGCCGAGGGGTCGGTGCGCGAGCCGCCGGCGGCCGATCTGGACCCGCGAGACCGCCCGTAGGCTTCGCGACCGGCGCGAACGGCTTGCGAGCCTCCGGGCGCGCCGCCCACGCGGGCGCTCGCACAAACGCCCTGAGGCGACGGGCGGTTGGCGCCGCGGGCTCGATCTCGCACGCGCCGCGGCGCGCAAGACGTGCACCGAAATCCGGCCCAGGGGCGGGTACGAGCCTTGCTTTGCGTCCGGCCATGGCTCCCGAGCGCATCCTGGTGGTCGACGGCGAGGCGCAGGCAGGGAAGGGGCTCCGCGCGAGCCTCGGCGAGCGCGGCTTCGACGCCGTGGCGGCGTGCGGCACCGACGACGCGCTCGCGCTCGTCCCGAGCTTCGGCCCCGGCGCGGTCCTCCTCGACGTCACGCTCCCCGACGCGGCGGAGTTCGCCGCCCGGCTCGGAGAGCTGGGCTCCGACGCGGGCGTGGTGGTGACGGTCCCGCGGCACCGCGTGGACGCCGCCGTCGCCGCGATCCGGGCGGGCGCGGAGAGCTTCATCCTGCGGCCGGTCGAGCTGGCGCAGGCGTGCCTCGCCCTGGAGCGGGCCCTCGAGCGG
>JAEYOU010000356.1 GCA_023411405.1 Pseudomonadota bacterium
GGCCGAGGCGCGGGCGCGGAGCGCGCCCGCCGCGGCGGCGCCGGAGGCGGCGCAGGGCTTGGAGCCCGAGGACGCGGCCGAGGCGGCGACGTGGCTGCGGCCGGTCTTCACCCGCGAGTTCTATGACTCGCTCGAAGGGTGGGACCAGCGCATCCAGCGCGCCGCGTTCAAGCAGGCCCACCTGCTCGCGCTCGATCACCGGCACCCGAGCCTGCGGGCGCTGCCGCTCGAGGGGCTCCCGGGCTACTACCGCGTGCGCGTCGCGACGGACGTGCGGCTCCTGTACCGGCGCGGAGACCGGCAGAACGAGATCGAGATCCTGTCGCTCATCGATCGTGAGGATCTGGATCGGTACGTCCGGCAGGCGAAGACGCGCTGACGTTCTCCTGACCCTCCCGGGTCACGTGTGCCCCCAAAGGACGCAGGGTTATCGCGCAGCCCTTTCGGGGTGCGTCGTGCGCGTTCGGGTGTAGAGTCAAGCAATTGACGCCAGGTGCAAGTGCCGCAAGTGCGGTCGGAGCGGGCTCCTCCCAGCCGGCACCGGGCGTGAAGGGGCGCACCCATGGAGCTGAGGCGAATGCTGAAGGAGTTCCCGGCCGAGGAGACGGCGAAGCTGCAGCGCGTGAGCGACACCCTGGCCTTCGCCGAGCGGCACCTCGTCTACCCCGACTACCACCGGGTCGAGTCGGCCGGCACCGACCCCGTGGCCGTCATCGACGGCCACGAGGTGGTCATGCTGGCGTGCAACGACTACCTTGGCCTCTCCCGCCACCCGAGCGTCGTCGAGGCGATCCACGCCGCCGCCGACGCGCACGGTGCGGGTCCGGGCGGCACCCGGATCATGTGCGGCAACGTCGCGATCCTGGAGGCCCTGGACGCGAAGCTGGCCGCGTTCCTGGGGTGCGAGGACGCGATCACCTTCCCCACGGGCTACATGGCGAACCTGTCCGTGTTCAACGCGCTGCTCGACCCGTGGTTCGGCCTCTTCCCGTACCGGCGCGGCACGGCCACCGTGTTCGCCGACGCCCACAACCACGCGACGGTGCACGACGGGCTCCGGCTCTCGGACGCGAAGCGCGTCCTCTACAGGCACGACGACCTCGCCGATCTCGAGGCCAAGCTCGCCCAGCACGAGGGCAAGGGGCCGAGGATGATCGTGACCGAGGGCGTGTGGAGCGTCGAGGGGCGGATCTCGCCGCTCCCGGAGGTGGTGGCGATCGCGCAGCGCCACGACGCCATCCTCATGATCGACGACGCCCACGGCATCGGCGTGCTGGGGGAGCACGGCGGTGGGACGCTCGAGCACTTCGGGCTCACCGGGCGCGCCGACCTCGTCATGGGCTCGTTCGACAAGGCGCTGGGCGGGATGGGCGGCTTCCTCGCGGGGAAGAAGGACGTGATCCGCTGGTTCCGGATGGCCGCGCGGGCGTACGTCTTCTCCTCGGCGGTGCCCGCGATCATGGCCGCCGCAGGGATCGCGTCTCTCGACGTGGCCCGCGACGGGAAGCTCCTGCGGCGCCGCCTCTGGCGCAACGCGGAGCTCCTGCGCCAGGGGCTCGGCGGGCTCGGGTTCCGCCTGTTCGGCGACGGGTCGGCGCCCACGGTGCCGGTGTTCGTGGGAGAGGAGCACCTCGCGATGCGGTTCCAGCGCAGGCTCCTCGAGCTCGGCGTGTACGCGCCTGCGTTCCGCTGGCCCGCGACGCCGAAGGGCGAGGCGCGCATCCGCGTGACGCCGATGGCGAGCCACGAGACCGAGCACCTGGAGCGGGCGCTCGACGCCTTCCGCCAGGTGGGGCGGGAGCTCGGCCTGATCGGGTGAGCGGCCGCCGCCGGGGCGTCCGGTTCAGGCGTCCCGCGTCCCGCAGGCCGCCTTGGCCGGCGCGGGCAGGAGCCGCTCGGCCGCCCGCGCGAGCAGGGCCAGGTCGAGCGGCTTCTCCAGCACGGGCTGCGGCTGGTGCGCGAAGAAGCTCTGGACGGACTGCTTGTCGGCGGCGCCGGTCAGGAAGATCACGCGGCCGGCGAGGTGGGGGAGGTGCTCCTGCAGCGCCTGGTAGAGCGCCGCGCCCCCGCCGTCGGGCATCATCACGTCGCAGAGGAGGAGGTCCGGCCGGCGCAGGTCCGCGAGTGCCAGCGCCTCCTCGACCGAGCCCGCGGGGAACACCTGGTAGTGCGGTTCGAGCACGCGCGCGAGCGCGCGCAGGACGGAGGGATCGTCGTCGAGCAGCAGGAGCTTGCGGCGCTCCCCCGCGGGCGCCTGCGGGGCGGCGAGCGCGCCGGGGGCGGGGCGCGCCGCCTCGTCCAGCTCCAGGACGGCGCGCGTGCCCTTCCCGACGGCGCTCTCGATCTTGAGGCTCCCGCCCATGCTCAGGGTGAGGCCGCGCGAGACGGAGAGCCCGAGGCCGGTGCCCACGCCGAAGGGCTTGGTGGAGAAGAAGGGCTCGAAGATGCGGCGGAGCACGTCGTCGCTGATGCCCACCCCGTCGTCGTCCACGAGGACGCGGACCCGTCCGCCCGGTGCGCGTTCGGCGCGGATCGAGACGCGGCCGCGCCGGCCCTCCGGGATGGCCTGCGCGCCGTTCACCACGAGGTTCGACAGCACCTGGACGACGATCCGCTCCTGGCCGAGCGCGTAGAGGTCCTCGTCGACGGTGAGGCCGACCGCGACGGTGTCCGGGGCGCGGGCCCGGGCCATGGCCGCGGCCTCGCGGGCGCAGGCGGCCACGGAGACCGGCTCGAGCGGGATCTTGTTCGCCGCCAGGCGCCCGGCGTCGAGGAGCTGCCGCACGATGGCGGCGATCCGATCCACCGCGGTGATGCACTCGCGGATGCACTCGCGCCCGTCGGGGGGGAGGCCGCCCTGGTCCAGGCTCTCCTCGAGGTACTTGAGGTTCGCGCTCACGACGGCCGCGGGGTTGTTCACCTCGTGGGCGACGCCGGTCGAGAACTGCCCGAGCGCCGCCAGCTTCTCGGCCTCGTGGAGCGCGTCCTGCGCCTGCGTGAGCTGCCGGGTGCGCTCGTCGACGAGCTTCTGGAGCCCGGTGCGGAGCTCGGCCAGCGCGCGGGCGTCCTCCGCGAAGCGGGACGTGAGGGAGTAGCCCACGACGCCCACGGGCACCACGAACCCGAGGTCGACGAGGTACGGGCCGGCGTAGACGCCCATCGCGATGAGCGAGTCGTTGGCCGCGAGCGCGAAGAACGTCGTCAGGGCGACGAACTGGATGAACGCGTAGCGCGAGCGCCGGCGCCAGGCCACGAAGAAGCGCCCCGCGACGAAGGCCAGCGTGGCCACCGAGAGGCCGAGGACGAGGTCGCCGAGCGCCGTGGACTGGGGGACGACGTAGGTGATGCCGAGCGGGTCGAAGGCGCTGCGGCGGAGGGGGAGCTGGTAGACGGCGTCGGGGACGAGCCCGACGACGCCGAGCCCGACGAGCCCGCCGGCGAGGACGACCTCCCACCGGCGCACGGGCGTGCCCGCCTGCCCGCGCGAGTACATGAGCCACGCGGCCGAGTGCAGGGGCACGGCGAAGAGCTGGGCGCGCGACGCCGCGAGCACGATCGCATCCGAGGTCAACAGGGTGATGGGGACGTTCAGGATCGAGTAGGCGGCGATCGCGAAGGCGACCCAGGAGAACCACCGCTGATCACTCCAGCCGGGCGCGCGCGCGAACCGGTGGTTCAGGACGGCCACGTAGATGGCCAGGGCGGCGGAGGAGATGGCGATCGCGGTGGTGAAGGTCATGGTGCAATCGGTGACCCTTCACCTCTAGCATTGCGAGCGCGCCGAAAAATAGCCCGCGCCCGGACGACCCTTCACGCACCCGTTCACGACGACCTTGGGTCGCCCGCGACTCTGGACGGGAGGAGCACCTTCGGCGACGAGGGGAGGGGGCGCGCGCACCTTTCCGTCCGCGACCCAGCGTCCGCAGCGCGGCGCGCCTTACGTGAGCTTTCGATACACGCCGACCACGACGCCAAGGATCATCGTGTTCTTGAAGTCGGCGTCGCGCACGTAGATGGGCGCCATGCGCGGGTTGGAGGGCTGGAAGCGGACCCGATCGCCCTCGAAATAGACGCGCTTCACGGTCGCCTCGTCGTCGATCATCGCGACGACGATCTCGCCGTCCTGCGCGTGGAGCTGCTTCTTCACGAAGACGTAGTCGCCGGGCAGGATGCCGTCGCCGATCATCGAGTCGCCCTGCACCCGCAGGCCGTACACCTTCTTGTTGGTGCCGAGGAGGAACGAGTCCACCTGGACGGTGTCCTCGACGCGCTCCTGGGCGAGGATGGGCTGGCCTGCGGCGACCCGGCCGACGATGGGAACCTCGACGAGGTGCGACCCTGGCTTCGCCGTCCCGGACCGGAACGGGATGACGTTGTTCCCACCGCGCGACTCGCCGCCGAGCGCCTCGCGGGCAGCGCCCGTCGGGATGAGCGCCCGGGACTTCACCGGATCGCGCGTGAGATAGCCTTTACGCTCGAGGGCCTTGAGGTGATCATTGACCCCGTTCGTGGAACGGATGTCCAGTGCCTCCCCGATCTCCCGGATGGTCGGAGGGTAGCCGCACTCCTCGATCTGGCGGGCGATGAAGCGGAGCACCTCGAGCTGGCGGTCGGTGAGCGCGTGCATGCAGCCTCCGGGTCGGCGGAACGGCTGAACATCGGTATACTGGCTCGCCGTTCAGAATTCAAGAAATCGCCCGGTACCGTTGCGGGTGTGGGGGGCCGCCGGTAGGGTCCGCGCCGTGAGCGCCCCCGCCCCGAGCCTTCCCGCCGCGCACGAGGGTCCGGAGCCGCTCGGGGTGATCCCGACGCTCGGCGCGTCGCTGCGGCTCGCCACCGCGGCATTCCGCCAGGAGGCGTGGCTCGCTCCCCTGGGGCTCCTGGTGACGGGGGCGCGGCGGCTCTCGAGCTGGCCGGCGCTCTGGGCGGCCTGGATGCTCACCTGGCGCGCGGCCACGTCCGCCGCTGCGCGCGAGCCCGGCTCGCTCCTCGCGCCGATCGAGGGCGCGCTCGCGATGGTCGCCTCGCCGCGGTTCCTGGGGGTCGTCGGCGGGCTCTGGCTCGCCGGGGTGCTCGTCGCGGC
>JAEYOU010000727.1 GCA_023411405.1 Pseudomonadota bacterium
CGTCGCCCGGCCGCTCACCGAGGACGGGCGCGACCGGATCCGCGCCGGCCTCCCGGAGGCGCTGGAGATCGCCCAGCGGACGCTGGCGTGGTGGAAGCGCGCGCTGGTCGAGCACCAGGAGGAGGCGCGGACGTTCGGCAACTTCCCGACCCTGTTCATGGGGATGGTGGACGAGGACGGCCTGCTCGATCACACCGACGGGAAGCTGCGCTTCGTCTCCGAGACCGGCGAGATCCTCCAGGACCAGCTCGACCCGGCCGACTACGAGCGGTGGATCGGCGAGGCGGTGGAGGCCGACTCGTACCTCAAGTCGCCCTACTACAAGCCGCTCGGCTCCCCCGCCGGCATCTACCGCGTGGGCCCGCTCGCGCGCCTCAACGTCGCCACCCGCTGCGGCACGCCCCGCGCGGACGCGGAGCTCGCCGAGTTCCGGCAGCTCGGCCGCGGCGCCGTGCTGGCGTCGTTCCACTACCACTACGCGCGGCTCATCGAGATCCTGTACGCGATCGAGAAGATCGGCGCGCTCCTCGGCGAGCCCGAGCTCCTCTCGCCCGACGTGCAGGCGGTCGCGATGCGCAACCGCACCCGCGGCGTCGGCGCCTGCGAGGCGCCGCGCGGGACGCTCTTCCACGACTACGAGGTGAAGCCCGGCGGGACGCTGACGCGCGTGAACCTCCTCATCGCCACCGGCCAGAACAACCTGGCGATGAACCGGACGGTGGCGCAGATCGCCCGCCACTTCGTGGACGGCCGCAAGCTGCGCGAGGGCATGCTCAACCGCGTCGAGGCCGGCATCCGCGCCTTCGATCCCTGCCTCTCCTGCTCGACGCACGCCGCGGGGAAGATGCCGCTGCGCGTCGAGCTCGTGGACGCGCGCGGGGAGCTGGTGGACGTCGCGGCGCGTTGACGGCGCGGCCGCCCGCGCGCGCTCCGCCCGGGACGCCCCGGAGGTGGCCGGGGCGTCACGCGGATGGCTCCGCGCCGATCACGACGTCATGACCCCGCGGGTGGTCCGGCCGCCGAGCGACGGCGCGCGCCCACCCCGGACTGCGAGGCGCCATGGCCGAGGCAGCACACGGCGGATCCGCGCTGACCCGGATCGAGAAGCTCGTCGGGATCCTCATCGCGGCCCTCGGCGCCTGGAGCGCCTACCAGGCGTCCGCGGTGAAGGCCCAGGTCGATCGGCAGTCCGCCCGGATCGCCGAGCTCCAGGCCGAGATCGCCCGGAGCGCGGAGGTCCGGGAGGAGCGCAAGCTCAACCACGAGATCACCATCCGCATCTTCGACGAGGTGAAGGAGATCTACGCCGCGACCCTCCCCCCGGAGCAGATGCTCAACCGGCTCACGTCCGTGGCCGCCCTGCTGGAGGCGATCCCCGATCCCACGGTGCGGTCGCAGCTCGCCGCGGCGGTGAAGGCCGCGATCGACAGCCTCTCCGGCCCCTCGCGCGCCACGACGTCCTCCATGAAGGAGCAGGTCGCCGCCCTCAAGAGCCAGGTGGACGAGACGGTCTTCCGGGCCGAGGAGCGGGAGGCCGCGCCGGCGAACCTGCGCGCGCAGGTCGCCGCGCCGCCGCCCCCCGCGGCCGGCGCGAACGCCTGGCTCGACTACGACGTCGATCTCTTCTGGTGCGAGGAGGCGACGAGCCCGGAGTCCGCCCGCCGGCAGGCGGAGGCCGCCGCCAAGCTCCGCGCGCTGCACCCGGAGGGCGCGGGGCGGTGGCGCGTCCGGAAGCTCCCCGCGTCGGTGAACGCGCGGGCCGGGTACCGGATCGGCGGGTACGTCATGCACGTGACCGGGGACGACGAGCAGCGCGCCGCGGAGCAGCTCCAGGCGGCGCTGCGGAGGGACGGCGCCCCGGAGCCGGCGTTCGTCATCCGCCGGAGCGCCTACCCCTCCCCGCGGTACATCTCGCTGTTCTTCTGCCCCGGCGCGCGCGGGTCCTGACGGGGAGGAGCACGCGACGCTGACGCCCGGCCCGCCGCCGTGCTCTAATGCCTCCGGCGGTTCCATGGACCCACGCGAGGGCGCCACCGGCGCCTACTCGATCTACGGCCTCGGAAGGTGGAGCGGCGGCCGGCCGATCATCTGGATCCGCGCCGGCGCGGCGACCGCCGCGCTCGGGTACGGCGTGGTCGCGGCGTACAGCGTCGCGATCGGGATCGGCCCGCTCCACTCGCGCCTCCTGGAGGCGCTCGCGGCGATCACCTCGGCCGTCGCCTGGCTGCTCGCGCCGCGCCGCCCGAAGGTCGCGGCGAGCCTGGTCCTCGGCGTCATCGCGCTCGAGGTGCTGGTGGCCCTCGCGACCGCGACCCACGTCGGCGCGCTCAGCTCGCTGCTCGCCGTGCTCGTGCTGGTGATGGCGAGCGGCCTGTTCCTCGGCGAGCGCGCCGTCCCGCCCGCCACCGCCGCCGGCGCGACCCTCGTCCCGCTCGCGCTCAGCCTCTCGCGCCAGTACGGCGCGCACCTCGAGCGCCTCCCGCCGTACGACGCGGCGCGCCTGATCGTGTTCGAGGCCTGCGTGATCGGCGCCGGCCTCATGACCTGGCTCACGCTCCGGACGTTCAACCGCGTCGTCGCCGCCGCCGAGGAGCGGCGCCGCCTGGAGCTGCACCTCCAGCACCTGCAGCGGCTCGAGCTGATCGGGAGCCTGGCGAGCGGCTTCGCCCACGACCTCAAGAACGTGCTCTCGGTCGCGGGCGGCGTGGCGGGCGTGCTGGAGCGCCACGCCGATCCCGCCGTCCGCGACGCGGCCACGGATCTCGACCGCGCCTGCACGAGCGGCGCGTCGGCGGTGCGCCACCTCCTCGACGTGGCCCGGCGGGAGGAGCCGGAGCGCGTGGTCCTCGACGTCGCCGAGGGCGTGGAGCGCCTCCGGCGGATGGCGACCCGGCTCGTCGGACCGAACCACGCGCTCGAGCTGCGCGCGGAGGGGCCCGCCCCCGCCCTCCTCGATCCGCTCGAGCTCGAGCAGCTCGTGCTCAACCTCGTCGCCAACGCGCGCGACGCGACGCCGGAGGGCGGGACCGTGTCCCTCGCCGTCCGGCCGCTCGAGCGCAAGGAGGCCGCGCTGCTCGGCTCGACGCTCGCCGCTTGGCACCAGGTCCTCGTCGAGGTCCGCGACGACGGGCCCGGGGTGCCGCCCGAGCTCCAGGCGCGGGTCTTCGAGCCGTGGTTCACGAGCAAGCCGCGCGGCCACGGGACCGGGCTGGGGCTCTCGACCGTCCGCGCCATCGCGACCGCGTCGGGCGGTGGCGTGGCCCTCTCGAGCGC
>JAEYOU010000728.1 GCA_023411405.1 Pseudomonadota bacterium
GCACCGCGACGAACGCGTCGCGCACCGGGTTCTTCCCGTCGGCGAGCCAGGCCGCGCCGACGCGCCAGCGCGCCTCCTCGACCTCGAGCGGCAGGTGCACGACGCCCTCGACGCGGGTGGCGGTCGCGGCGCGCGGCACCACCGCGAGGCCGAGCCCCGCGGCCACGAGCGCGAGCATCGTCACGAAGTCGCCCGCCTGCTGGACGACGCGCGGCCGGAAGCCGTAGCGCGCGCAGACGCGGTGCACGTGGGCCTGGAAGCTCGGGGAGCCGGGCGGCGACGTGGTGAGCTCGACGAAGGGCTCGCTGCGGAGCCCCTGCGGCATGCGGCGCTGGAGGTCGGCGCGCCGCGCCTCGGGGACGGCCAGGACGAGCCGGTCCTCCACCACCGGGATGACCTTGAGCGGCCGATCCACGGGGAGTCGCACGAACCCGAGGTGAAGGTCGCCGGCCTCCAGCGCCTCGAGCTGGAGCGGGGAGGACATGTCCTCGAGCGAGACGTGCACCGCGGGGTGGAGCTTGCGGAAGCGGGAGACGAGGCGGGGGACGAAGAGGCGCGTCGTGACGCCGAAGCCGAGCCGGAGCTCGCCCACCTCGCCGCGCGCCGCGCGCTGCGCGCGGTCGAGCACGCGATCGGCCTGGAGGAGCAGCCGATCGACCTCCTCCCGGAAGAGCAGGCCGGCGCTCGTGAGCTGCGCGCCGTGCCGGCCGCGGACGAACAGCGGACCCCCGATCTCGTCCTCGAGCTGGCGCATCTGCTTGGTCAGCGCCGGCTGGCTGACGTGCAGCGCGCGCGCGGCGCGCCCGAAGTGGCCCTGCTGGGCCAGCACCTGGAACGAGCGGAGCAAGCGGATTTCCATGCCGTTAGCCATAGGTGATCGCGGGGGCGCGGGGAACGGATCGCGTGGAAGCGGGACCCCCTTTGAGACATGCGACGATCTGTAACACCTGTAGGCTCCCTGGTAGCCTCGCGGTCGCTCGCCACGCGGCGCGTCAGGGGGAAAGCCCGAGCTGCCACGCGGAGATGAACGGTCGATCCGGCGAGACGACGGAACGCATCGCAACGGGAGGAATGCACGATGGGTGAGACGAAGAAGGCTCTCTGGCGGTCCGGCGCAGCGCTGGCGCTCGTCCTCGCCCTGGTGGCCGCGCCGCTCGCGCGGGCGGCCGAGCCAGGCAAGCTCCTCGTCTGGATCAACGGCGACAAGGGCTACAACGGTCTGCAGAAGGTGGGCAACGACTTCGCCGCGAAGAGCGGCGTGGAGGTCACCGTCGAGCACCCCGAGGACGCGCCCGCGAAGTTCCAGCAGGCCGCCGCCGCCGGCAAGGGACCGGACGTCTGGTGCTGGCCGCACGATCGCATCGGCGAGTGGATCGACGGCGGCCTCATCGTCCCCGTGACGCCCTCGAAGGCGATCCAGGACGGCATCGACAAGAAGGCCTGGGACGCGTTCACCGTGGGCGGGAAGCTGTGGGGCTACCCGCTGTCGATCGAGGCGATCGGCCTCATCTACAACAAGAAGCTGGCGCCGACGCCGCCCAAGACCTTCGACGACGTCGTGAAGCTCGACAAGAAGCTGTCCGCCCAGGGCAAGAAGGCGATCCTCTGGGACTACAACAACACCTACTTCACCTGGCCGCTCCTCGCCGCGAATGGCGGGTTCGTGTTCGGCCGCGACGGGAAGGGCGACCTCGACCCCGCCAAGGTCGGCGTCAACAACGCCGGCGCGCTCCAGGGCGCGCAGCTCCTCGCGAAGCTCGTCCAGCAGGGCGTGATGCCCAAGGGCGCGACCTACTCGGCGATGGAGGCCGGGTTCGCCAAGGGTGACGTCGCCATGATGATCAACGGGCCGTGGGCGTGGGAGAACGCGCGCAAGGCCAACGTCGACTTCGGCGTGTCCACCATCCCCGCCGTCGGCAGCAAGCCTGGCCGCCCGTTCGTGGGCGTGCTCGGCTGCATGATCACCAACCCGAGCCCGAACAAGGACATCGCGAAGGAGTTCCTCGAGGGCTCCGTGCTCCAGGTCGCGGGCCTCAAGGCGATCGACGCCGACGTCCCGCTGGGCGTACCGGCCAACAAGGCGCTCTACCAGGAGCTGACGAAGGATCCGAAGAAGGGCCCGCTCCTCAAGGCGACGATGGAGAACGCCCAGCTCGGCGAGCCGATGCCGAACATCCCGGCGATGGGGAAGTTCTGGGCCGCGATGGCCTCGGCGCTCGAGAACGTCACGAACGGCCGCCAGTCGCCGAAGGAGGCGCTGGACGGCGCCGCCGCCCGGATGACGGGCGCGGAGGACGCGGGGAAGAAGTGAGCTGATCCGGCGGGCGCCCGGCTCGCGAGGGGCCGGCGCCCTCCTCCCCGCGGCTTCGGCCGCGTCCGAGTCTCCGCTCGCCCTGAGCCTGTCGGAGGGCGAGCGGCCACGGCGCACGCACGGTCCGGGCCGCACGCGGCCCACCGGAGGCCCGATGGAGCCCCAACCCGTCGTCGAGCGCGACGCGACCCAGCGCGCCCGCCCGCCCGCATCCGGCGGGCGGCGTCCGAGCTGGTCCGCCGCGATCAAGCTCCTGGTCACTGCGCTCGCCGGGGCCTCGCTCCTCTACCTCGTCGTCGCGATCGCCTCGACCGGGCAATACCTGCTCGCGCTCGGCGTCCTCGCGGTCACGGCCCTCGGCCTCTACGTCTTCCTCTCCGAGCGCGGCTACACCTGGCGCTACCTCTTCCCCGGCATCCTCGGGATGCTGGTGTTCGTGATCGTGCCGCTCTTCTACACGGTCCGGCTCGGGTTCACGAACTACAGCTCGCGCAACCTCCTCACCTTCGGGCGCGCCACGCAGTACCTGCTCGATCAGACGGTGCCCGGCCCGGGCACGCCGTACCAGTTCCAGGTCCACCAGGAGCAGGACGGCGTCCGGCTCTCCTTCACCGCGCCGCCGCCGGAGGCCGGGGAGGGCGGCGAGGCCGCGGCCGGCGACCGGTTCGTCACCGAGGTGCTCGACCCCGCCCAGCCGCCCGGCGACGCGCTCGAGCCGAAGCCGCTCGACGCCGACGATGCGCTCGGGGCGGCGCTCGTGCTGCGCGACGTGATCAAGCTCCGCCCGTTCCTGCAGAAGCTCCGCGTGAAGTTCCCCGACGGCACCCAGGCCCGCATGGCCTCGCTCCGCGAGTTCGCGCCGCTCCAGCCGCTCTACGAGCGGCGCGAGGACGGCGCGCTCGTCCACACGCAGACGAAGGAGGTCCTCACCCCGGACCACCGCATCGGCTTCTACGTCACCCAGGACGGCACCCAGGTGCGCCCGGGGTTCAAGGTGGACGTCGGGTTCGCGAACTACGTGCGCGTGCTCACCGACCGCGCGCTCTCGAGCCCGCTCCTTCGGGTGTTCGCGTGGACGGTAGCCTTCGCGCTGCTGACGGTGCTGTTCACCGTCCTCGTGGGCGTGACGCTCGCGGTGGTGCTCAACTGGGAGGCGCTGCCGGGCCGGACGATCTACCGGACCCTGCTCTTCCTGCCGTACGCGGTGCCGGGGTTCATCTCGATCCTCGTGTTCCGCGGCCTCTTCAACCAGAACTTCGGCGAGCTGAACCTCATCCTGGACGCGCTGTTCGGCGTCCGGCCGGCGTGGTTCTCCGACCCGTGGCTCGCGCGGACGATGATCCTCATCGTCAACACCTGGCTCGGCTACCCGTACATCATGGTGCTCGCGACCGGGCTCATCAAGGCGATCCCCGGCGAGCTCTACGAGGCCGCGGCGCTGCAGGGCGCGGGGCCGCTCCAGACCTTCCGCCACGTGACCGCGCCGCTCATCGTCCGGCCGCTCACGCCGCTCCTCGTCGCCTCGTTCGCGTTCAACTTCAACAACTTCGTCCTCATCTCCCTCCTCACCGGCGGGCGCCCCGACTTCCTCGACGCGCGCGTCCCGGCCGGCACGACCGACATCCTCGTGTCGTACACCTACCGGATCGCGTTCCAGGACTCCGGCCAGCAGTTCGGCCTCGCCGCCGCGATCTCCACCGTCATCTTCGCGATCGTGGCCGGGCTCTCGATCGTCAACCTCCGCCTCACCCGCGGCCGGGTCGAGGGGCAGCCGCGCTGAGGGGCTTCCGATGGCCATCGTCCAGGGCAAGGGTCACAAGTGGCGGCTCCTCGCGGCGCACGCCGGCCTCGTCGCGATGTGCGCGCTGGTGCTGTTCCCGCTGCTCATGGTGGTCTCGATCTCGCTCCGCCCCGGGAACTTCGCCACGGGCGACATCATCCCGAAGGAGATCAGCCTCGAGCACTGGAAGCTCGCGCTCGGCATCCCGTACACCGCCGCCGACGGCCGCGTGGTCGAGCCACCGTTCCCGGTGCTCCTGTGGCTGTGGAACTCCACCAAGATCGCCGCGATCTCCGCCCTCTTCATCGTGATCCTCTCCACCACCGCCGCGTTCGCCTTCGCGCGGATGCAGTTCCGCGGGAAGAACCCGCTCCTCAACTCCATGCTGCTCCTGCAGATGTTCCCGCCGGTGCTGGCGCTCGTCGGCATCTTCGCGATCTTCGACACCATCGGGAACTTCGTCCCCGCCCTGGGCGTGGAGTCCCACTGGGCGGTGATCCTGGCGTACGTGGGCGGGATCGCCCTGCACATCTGGACGATCCGGAGCTACTTCTACACGATCCCCGTGGAGATCGAGGAGTGCGCCAAGGTCGACGGCGCCACGCACGCGCAGTCCTTCCTCTACATCCTCCTCCCGATGGCGGTGCCGATCCTGATGGTCGTGTTCGTGCTCGCCTTCATCGGCTCGATGATCGAGTACCCCATCGCCTCGATCCTGCTCCGCCAGGTGGACCACCTCACCCTCGCGGTCGGCTCGCGGTATTTCCTGTACGAGCAGAACTACCTGTGGGGCGACTTCGCCGCGGCGGCGGTGCTCTCCGGCATCCCGATCACGCTCGTGTTCCTGCTCGCGCAGCGGTGGATCGTGTCGGGGCTGACGGCGGGCGGGGTGAAGGGGTAGCGGCAGCGGCCATGGCGGGTCCGAGAGGCCGCTCGCCCTGAGCCTGTGTCGAAGGGCGAGCGGCGATCGCGGGCCGCACGCTCGCTCCGCTCGATCTCGACCGGCCCGCGCCGTCACCCCCGCCGCTTCAGATCGAAGCGGTCCAGGTTCATGACCTTGTCCCAAACCTTCACGAAGTCGCGGACGAGCTTCTCCGCGCCGTCGGCGGCGGCGTACACCTCGGAGATCGCCCGGAGCTGCGCGTGCGCCCCGAAGACGAGGTCGACGGCGGTCCCGGTCCACTTCACGGTGCCGGTCACGAGGTCGCGCCCCTCGTAGACGCCGGGGGTCGACGCGGCGGGCTGCCACTCGACGCCGTTCTCGAGGAGGTTCACGAAGAAGTCGTTGGTCAGCACCCCCGGACGGTTCGTGAACACGCCGTGCGGCGTGCCCCGGAAGTTCGTCCCGAGCACGCGCATGCCGCCGAGGAGCACCGTCATCTCGGGCGCGGTGAGCGTGAGCAGGTTGGCCCGCTCGAGCAGCAGGGTCTCCGGCGAGAGCGGAAGGCCCGGCCGGACGTAGTTCCGGAAGCCGTCGGCCCTCGGCTCGAGGACCTCGAACGTCTGCACGTCGGTCTGGTCCTGAGAGGCGTCGGTGCGGCCCGGCGCGAACGGCACCTGGATCGCCCACCCCCCGTCCCGCGCCGCCTTCTCGACCGCCGCGCAGCCGGCGAGGACGATCAGGTCCGCGAGGGAGACCTTCTTGCCGCCGGGGGCGGAGGCGTTGAAGGTCTCCTGGAGCTTCGTGAGCACCCGGAGGACCTGCTCGAGCGCCGCCGGCTCGTTCACCTCCCAGTCCCTCTGCGGCGCGAGGCGGATGCGTGCGCCGTTGGCCCCGCCGCGCTTGTCGGTGCCGCGGAAGGTGGCGGCCGCGCCCCACGCGACCGAGACGAGCTGCGCGACGGGCAGCCCCGTCGCGAGGATCTGCTCCTTCAGCGAGGTGATCTCGGTCGGGCCGACGAGCGGGTGATCGACGGGCGGGACCGGATCCTGCCAGAGCTGCGGCGGCGCCACCCAGGGGCCGAGGTAGCGCGAGAGCGGCCCCATGTCGCGATGGAGCAGCTTGTACCAGGCGCGGGCGAACGCGTCGGCGAGCTGCGCCGGGTTCGCGAGGAACCGGCGGGAGATCTTCTCGTATGCAGGGTCGAACCGGAGCGCCAGGTCCGAGGTGAGCATCATCGGCGCGTGACGCTTCGTGGGGTCGTGCGCGTCGGGGACGATGCCCGCGCCGCCGCCGCCCTTGGGCCTCCACTGCTTCGCGCCCGCCGGGCTCTTCGTGAGCTCCCAGTCGTACTTGAACAGCGTCTCGAGGTACGTGTTGTCCCACCACGTCGGCGTCGGGGTCCACGCGCCCTCGAGGCCGCTCGTGATGGTGTCCCTGCCCTTGCCCGCGCCGTGCGTGCTCTTCCACCCCAGCCCCTGGTGGTGCACGGGGCACCCCTCCGGCTCGGGGCCGACGTGCTTCGGATCGCCGGCGCCGTGGCACTTGCCGAACGTGTGGCCCCCCGCGATGAGGGCCACCGTCTCCTCGTCGTTCATCGCCATGCGCCGGAAGGTCTCGCGGATGTCGCGCGCGGAGGCGAGCGGATCGGGGTTGCCGTTCGGGCCCTCGGGGTTGACGTAGATGAGCCCCATCTGCACGGCGCCGAACGGGCCGCCCAGCTCGCGTTCGCCGCTGTAGCGCTCGTCGCCGAGCCAGGTGTCCTCCGGCCCCCAGAACACCTCCGTCGGCTCGAACACGTCCGGACGGCCGAAGCCGAAGCCGAACGTCTGGAGGCCCATCGACTCGATCGCGACGTTCCCCGCGAAGACGAGGAGATCCGCCCACGAGAGCTTCTGGCCGTACTTCTGCTTGATCGGCCAGAGGAGGCGGCGCGCCTTGTCGAGGTTCGCGTTGTCCGGCCAGCTGTTGAGCGGCGCGAACCGCTGGGCCCCTTCGCCGCCGCCGCCGCGGCCGTCCTCGATGCGGTACGTGCCGGCGGCGTGCCAGCTCATCCGGATGAAGAGCGGGCCGTAGTGGCCGTAGTCGGCCGGCCACCAGGGCTGCGAGGTCGTCATCAGCGCGACGAGGTCCTTCTTGAGCGCCTCCACGTCGAGCCCGGCGAACGCCTTCGCGTAGTCGAAGTCGGGATCCAGCGGGCTCGCGCGCGGGGAGTGCTGGTGGAGCACCTGCAGGTCGAGCTGGTTGGGCCACCAGTCCCGGTTCGTCCGCGGGCGGCCGGTCTTCGGTTTCGGGGAAGGGATGGCGGGGTTCTCGGACTCGCTCGTGCTCTTGGTCATGACGCTGTCTCCCTCGCGAACGCCGCGGCGCTTCGCGTCTTTGATAAACGCTTCGTACGCTTCGAGGTAGGAAACCAGCCGCGAGGCCCCTTCGAGCATCGGCCTGCGCACCACGACCGACCGCTCGCTCCGCCCCGCGGCATCCGAGCGCGAGCGCCCTGGAAGTCCCCGGATCCAGTAGCATATCTCTCGGAAGACTCCATCTGGGTGACAACCGGGCGAGCGTGTGTTTACCTGCCCGGTACACACTCACCGGCCCTCCGTGCCCACCCCTCGCCGGGCGCGCGCGGAGTGCTCGAGAGGGGGATCGCATGCTCTCGCTCCGGACCACGTTCGCCTCGACCTTCGTACAGATCGTCGCCGCCTCTTCGCTCCTGCTCCTGGTCGCCTGCGGCGGCGGAGGCGCTCCCGATCCGAAGCCGCCGTCGGACCGGATCCTCCGGCTCGACGATCGCCTTGCCAGCTTCCGGAGCGAGGAGGGGCTCACGGCGGCCGTCGACGCGAACGGGCATGCCGTCCCCGGCGGCTACGAGTACGCCTCGGAGGACAGGCTCAACGTGAGCCACGGCGCCGCGATCTCGAAGGTCGCGACGCGGCTGGGCTGGACCGGCACCCTCACCCCCGCCGACCTCGAGGGCGCGAACACGTCCAACATCCCGGCGCTGCGGATCGTGGTGCCGTACGGGCGGTACGAGAGGATCGCCTCGGCCCTCGCGACCGTGGCGGTGTCGTGCCAGGGCTGCACCTTCGAGGATCAGGCGGTGGATCTCTCTTCCTGGACGAGCACGCTCCAGGCCACCACGGAGCAGTACCTCCTCCTCCCTCTCGCGACGAACACGATCCCCGCGCTCGGCGCGCTGCCGGCGGGGACGACGCAGGTCGAGCTGGAGATCACGGCGGAGGTCCAGCTCGACGTCGGCAGCACCGCCACGGGCGGGCCGTGGAACGTCACCCTCGATCTCCGGGCGCCGCCGCTCGCCATCGTCGAGGATGCGGGGTACGCCGCGCGGCGAGACGCGAACAGCGCGCACTACTACCGCATCAGCTCCTCGGACTACGCGCAGCTCTTCGAGATCGCGCCGTTCGCCACCGACACCGGGGTGCGCTTGTTCCACTACGTCGTCACGAACCCGGGACCCGTCGACGTCGTCCTGTCCGGCTCGTTCCCGGCAAACTCGTGGGGCCTCACCGAGCAGTGGAGCGGGTACAAGGTCGCGAACGTCGGGCCGACCGGGCACTCCAACAACTCGACATGCTTCCCGGCCGAGCCGTGCTCCCACAGCCAGTCCGGCTTCCGGGCCGCGGGCGCCAGCACGTGGGCGTGCGGAAACTCGTCGACGTACCCGACGGCCACCCCCCCACCGGCCACGGCGCGCACCGTCTCCATGACGGGTCTCCCGCTCCTCAAGGCATACGTCGGAGGGGCGCCCGCGCTGGACGGTGCCAGCCGGATCGTCGTGCCGCGCGCCGCGAACGGAGCGCCCGGGCTGATCGATCTGTACGTCGATCGGCCGATCGTCACGAGCCGCAACGGGTGGCCTGTGCTGGGCTGGAACCCCGCCCCGGCGACGGGGATCGCCGCCTCGTTCACCGTGCCCTTCGGGAGGACCCTCGCGTTCAACGGCACCAGCACCATCGGGTACTGCAACTCGCCGAGCACGATCTACCTGTCCAACTGGGCCGGCGCCGACTGGGGCCAGCGCCTCGTGAGCGCGACCGAGCGCATCACGGGGTCCCTCACCCTGCGCTCCTCTCTGACCAGCGGCGTCGGCGTCACGTCCACGGTCGCCGTCCTCGACCTGAGCGACCGGTCGATCGCCCACTGAGGCGCGCTCGCGCTCCGTTGACGCGGCGCGCCTCTCGCAGCGACTCCGGTCCCTGGCGTCCCGCGGCCGCGCGCTCGCGCGCGGCCGGCGGGGCGTCCCCCCTCACGGGCAGCTGGAGTATGATGCGCCCCCTCTGGAACTTGACGCGCCGGGTACCCCGGCGCGCCGGGAGGTGGGCCGCATGTCGGAAGATGTCCGCGTGGGCAAGAAGGTGGCGACCGTCCGGGAGTCGTTGAGCCTCACGGCCGAGGAGCTTGCCGAGCGCAGCGGGTGCGACCCGGCGCTCCTCCGCAGGATCGAGGCGGGCGAGATCGTCCCCTCCCTCGCCCCGCTCATCAAGATCTCCCGCGCCCTCGGCGTCCGCCTCGGCACCCTGCTCGACGACGCGACCGGCCTCGGACCGGCGGTCACGCGGCGCAACGAGGCCGCGGGCGCGACGCGGATGAAGAGCCTCGAGACGGGTTCCAGCGCGGGGACGCTCGACTTCTTCTCGCTCGCGCCCGGCAAGGCGACGAAGCACATGGAGCCGTTCCTCGTCACCGTGCACCCCGGGGGCGGCGCGCTCTCGTCCCACGAGGGCGAGGAGATCCTGTACGTCCTCGAAGGCACGATCGAGGTCGCCTACGGCAAGGAGCTCCACACGCTCGGGCCGGGCGACTCCATCTACTACGACTCGATCGTCCCGCACCGCGTGAGCGCCGCCGGCGGCGCCGACGCGCGCATCCTCGCGGTCGTCTACGCGCCGGCCTAGCCCGGGAGCCGCGCATGGAGCCGACGCTGAGCGATCTCACGCTGGGTGCGCTGCTGGAGCGGCAGGCCGCCGCCGAGCCCGGCCGCGACGCGGTGGTCTACCCCGACCGCGGCCTGCGCTGGTCGTACGCCGAGTTCAACGCGCGCGTGGACCAGCTCGCCCACGGCCTCCTGGCCGTCGGCATCTGCAAGGGCGACCACGTCGGCATCTGGGCCCGCAACGTCCCCGACTGGCTCACCTTCATGTTCGCCACCGCCAAGATCGGCGCGGTGCTCGTGACCGTGAACACGGCGTACAAGGCGCACGAGCTGGCCTACGTGGTCGAGCAGTCGGACATGAAGGCGCTGGTGATGATCGACGGCTTCAAGGACGTCGACTACCTCGCCATCGTCCGCGCGCTCGTCCCGGAGGCTGCCCGTCACGAGCGCGGGCGGCTCGTCTCGGCGCGGTTCCCGAAGCTGAAGACGCTCGTCTACCTCGGGCCGGAGAAGCACCGCGGCATGTACAGCGTGCCCGAGCTGCTCCTCCTCGGAGCCCATCGCCCGGAGGGCGAGCTCCGCGCCGCCGTCGCCGCCACCTCCTGCGACGAGGTGGTGAACATGCAGTACACCTCGGGGACGACCGGGTTCCCGAAGGGCGTGATGCTGACCCACCGGAACATCCTCAACAACGGCTTCTTCATCGGCGAGCGCCAGCGGTTCACGGAGCAGGACCGGATCTGTCTCCCGGTGCCGCTCTTCCACTGCTTCGGCTGCGTGCTCGGCGTCATGGCCGCGGTCACGCACCGCGCGACGATGGTGATGCTCGAGGCCTTCGATCCGCTGCACGTGCTCGCGGCCGTCCAGAAGGAGAAGGCCACCGCCGTCTACGGCGTGCCGACGATGTTCATCGCCGAGCTCGCGCACCCGATGTTCCCGATGTTCGACCTCTCGTCCCTGCGCACCGGCATCATGGCCGGCTCGCCCTGCCCCATCGAGACGATGCGGCAGGTGATGAGCAGGATGAACTGCCGGGAGATCACCATCGCCTACGGCCTCACCGAGGCCTCGCCGGTGATCACGCAGACGAGCACCGACGATCCGCCCGAGCTCCGGGCGACGACGGTCGGGAAGGTGCTCCCCGGGATCGAGGTCCGGATCGTGGACCCGCAGACGGGCGAGGACTGCCCGCCCGGCGCGCCCGGCGAGCTGTGCTGCCGCGGCTACAACGTGATGAAGGGGTACTACCGGAACCCCGAGGCGACCGCGGAGGCCGTCGATCCCGACGGCTGGCTCCACTCCGGCGACCTCGCGACGGTGGACGAGGCCGGGTACTACCGGATCACCGGGCGCAGCAAGGACATGATCATCCGCGGGGGCGAGAACGTCTACCCGCGCGAGGTCGAGGAGCTCCTGCACACGATGCCGGGCGTCCTCGACGCCCAGGTCGTCGGCGTCCCCGACGCGCGCTACGGCGAGGCGGTGGGCGCGTTCATCCGCCGGCAGGCCGGCGCGGAGGTGAGCGAGGCGGACGTGAAGGAGTTCTGCCGCGCCCGCGCCGCCCGCTACAAGTGCCCGGCCCACGTCTTCTTCGTGGACACGTACCCGCTCACCGCGAGCGGGAAGGTGCAGAAGTACAAGCTCCGCGAGCAGGCCAAGGAGAAGCTCGGGATCACGCTCGGCGTCTTCGCCGGGGAGGAGGCGGGATCCGGGGGGGCCGCTCACCCTGAGCGTAGGGCCCGCGAAGCGGGCCCGGAGTCGAAGGGCCTGCCCCGCCGCGACATGTACGAGATCCGCTGGCACGGCCGCGGCGGCCAGGGCGCGGTCACCGCGGCCAAGATCCTCGCCGACGCCGCCTTCCGGAGCGGGTTCGCGGGCGTCTCCTCCGCCCCGTCGTTCGGCTCCGAGCGCCGCGGCGCCCCGGTCACCGCCTCGACGCGCCTCGCCGCCGCCCCCGTCCGGCTGCACGCGCAGGTGACCGAGCCGCACATCGTGGTCGTGCTCGACGAGACGCTCCTCCCGAGCGGCGCCCCCACCGCGGGCCTGCAGCCCGGCGGCGTCCTGATCGTCAACACGGCGAGGCCGGCGGAGGCGCTCGGGGTGAAGCCCGGGGTCCGGGTGATCACCGCCGACGTCTCGAAGGCGGCGCAGGACGTGGGGCTCGTGGTGGGCGGGAACCCCATGGTGTCGACCGCCATCCTCGGCGCGTTCGCCGCCGCGACCGACCTCATCAGCATGGACAGCCTGCGGGCAGCCATCGGGGCGTCGTTCTCCGCGACGGCCGCGAAGAAGAACTACGACGCCGCGGCGCTGGCGCGCCAGGCGACCCAGGGCTGAGCGAGCACACGCATGGGAACGAAAGACTGCCGTCACGAGATCTCGATGTCGACGCCCAGCGCGGGCGAGGCCGGCGCCACGGGCGACTGGCGCACCTCGCGGCCGGTGCTGGAGAAGGCGCGTTGCCTCGCGGTGAAGCAGGACGACCTCGCCTGCCAGCTCTGCTGGGTCTACTGCCCGGACGTCTGCATCACCCAGGGCGTCCCGCCGGTCGTCGCGCTGCAGTTCTGCAAGGGCTGCGGCATCTGCGCGGAGGTCTGCCCGGTGGACGCCATCGCGATGATCCCCGAGGGAGAGGTGGCGCGATGAGCGATGCCATCACCGCGGTCATCACCGGGAACGAGGCCGCGGCGACCGCGGCCCGGCTGGCGCGGGTGCAGGTCGTGGCCGCGTACCCCATCACCCCGCAGTCTCCGGTGGTGGAGACGCTGTCGAAGTGGGTCGAGGACGGCGAGCTCGCGGCCGAGTTCGTGCGGGTGGAGAGCGAGCACAGCGCCCTCACCGTGTGCATCGCCGCAGCCTCGGTCGGCGCCCGCGTCTTCACCGCGACGAGCGCCAACGGCCTCGCCTACATGAACGAGCAGATCTGGTGGGCCGGTGGAGCGCGGCTCCCGCTCGTCATGTGCGTCGCCAACCGCGCCATGGCCGCGCCGTGGAACGTCCTCAACGACCAGCAGGACTCGATGTCCGTCCGCGACGCCGGCTGGGTCCAGCTCTACTGCCGCGACAACCAGGAGATCCTCGACACCACGCTCCAGGCGTTCCGGATCGCGGAGTCGCTCCACGTCCCCGTGCTCGTCTGCTACGACGGCTTCCTCCTCTCGCACACCGTCATGCCGGTGGAGATCCCCTCCGAGGCGGCCGCTGACGAGTACCTGCCCCGCGTGCCGCCGCTCCAGATCCTGGACCCGGCCGACCCCCGCAACGTCGGCCCGGTGACGATGGCCGACCCACGCGCCGACGCCGAGGGCGTGCTCTGCCACGGCTACATGGAGCTGCGGGCGCTGCACCACCGCGCGCTGCAGCAGGCGCTCACCGCGATCCCGGAGGCGGACCAGGCGTTCGCGCGGACCTTCGGCCGCAGCTGGGGCGGGCTCACCTTCGGCACGATGCTCGACGACGCCGAGGTGGCGCTCGTCGCGGCGGGCAGCATCACCCAGGAGCTCGGCGTCGTGGCCGAGACGCTCCGCGGCGAGGGGATCAAGGCGGGCGTGCTCGGGCTCCGCGCGTACCGGCCCTTCCCGCGCGCCGCGATCCGCGGCGCGCTCGCCGGCAAGGCGCTCGCCCTCGTCTTCGACAAGGCCGTGAGCTACGGGCACGAGGGGCCGATCTGCTCCGACGTCCGCGGCGCGCTCGCCGGCGTCCCCGGCGCGCCACCGGTGTTCGGCGCGGTCGCCGGGCTCGGCGGCCGCGACGTCACCTCCGGTCACCTCGCCGACACGATCCGCCGCGCCGTCGCGGACGCCCGCGCCGGCGTGCGCGAGCGGCCCGAGGAGTGGGTCAACCTGAGGCTGTGACGATCCCGAGGAACGCATGACCAAGCTCGTCGATCTCCCGACCCGCGAGTACATCCTCCCCGGCAACCGCGCCTGCGCGGGCTGCGCGATCGGCATCGGGCTCCGCTCGATCCTGAAGGCGCTCGACGGCAAGGTGGTGATGACCGTCCCCGCGAGCTGCCTCACCGTGCTCGGCGGCATGTACCCGACCACCTCGGTCCAGGTGCCCTGGCTCAACGTCGCCTTCCCCGGCTGCGCCGCGGCCGCGGCCGGCCTCGCCGCCGGGCTGCGCGCCACCGGGCGCGCGGGTGAGCTGACCGTGCTCGCGATGGCCGGCGACGGCGGCACCGCCGACATCGGCATCCAGGGGCTCTCCGGCGCGGCCGAGCGGAACGACGACTTCATCTACGTCTGCTACGACAACGAGGCGTACATGAACACCGGGACCCAGCGCTCGGGCCTGACCCCGGCGACCGCCCGGACCACCACCACCACGCACGGCAAGCGCGAGAACCCGAAGGACATGCCGCGGATCATGGAGGCGCACGGGATCCCGTACGTCGCCTCCACCTCCGCCGTGTACCCCGACGACGTCTACGACAAGCTGGTGAAGGCGCGCGGCATGAAGGGGCTGCGGTACGTCCACATGAACACGCCCTGCCCGTCCGGCTGGGGGTTCGATCCGAAGGACTCCGTCGGCCTCGGCCAGCGCGCGGTGGACTCCGGGCTCGTGGTCCTCTACGAGGTCGAGGGCGGGGTCTTCCGGCTCACCGGGCGCTCCAAGGCGCTCGCGAAGCGCGGGAGCCGGAAGCCCGTCGCCGAGTACCTCGCCGGCCAGGCGCGGTTCAAGGGGATCGGCCCGGACGAGGTGGCCGGGATCCAGGCCTGGGTCGATCGCCGCTGGGCCGAGCTCGTCGCGCGCGACGCGGCGAGCGCGGCCGCGGCGTGAGGCCACGCGGGCGCGCTTGCTTCACGCTGCGTACGCGGACCCGTCGGGAGCCTGATCGCGGCGCCCGCCCGGGTTATCACCTCGTGAGACCGCACTCGCGAGGTGACGTATGAAGATCGTCCGCACGGCCGACCTGCCCTGGGCCGACGCGCTCCAGCGTGGCCACTTCTCCCAGCGTCGAAAGCTCCTGGGCGGCGGCGAGCGGCTCGGGTGCAGCCTGTGGGAGCTCGCGCCCGGGAAGCGATCCTTCCCGATGCACAGTCACCTCGTCACGGAGGAGGCGCTGTTCGTGATCTCCGGCCACGGCCTCGTGCGGACGCCCGAGGCCACGTCGCCCATCGGTCCGGGCGACTTCGTCGCGTTCTCGGCCGGCGGACCCGCGCACCAGCTCGTGAACGACGGGACGGAGCCGCTCGTGTACGTCGCCCTCTCGTCCACGGTGGGCGTCGACGTGGTGCAGTACGCGGAGTCGAGGAAGATCGCGGCCTCGATCGGCACGCCGCCGTCCCGGAAGCAGTGGATCTTCCGCGAGGGCGATCAGGCGGACTACTTCGACGGCGAGCCCGGGGCCTGAGCCACGGCGCGACCGCGCCGGCGCCCGGACCTCCCTACCCG
>JAEYOU010000730.1 GCA_023411405.1 Pseudomonadota bacterium
GCGCAGGGCGGCGAGCCAGGCCGGGCCGGAGGCCGGCGGCCGCGCCAGCGCGGGCGCCAGGCTCTCCTCGAACGGCGAGCCCCCGAGGCTCACGGCCGGACCTCCGCGGCGGACACCTCGGGCCGCATCCCCGCGACCCAGGCGTAGCCGGTCTTCTCCAGCTCGTCCGCCAGCTCCGGCCCGCCCGAGCGGACGATCCGGCCGCCGGCCATCACGTGCACCCGGTCCGGCCGGATGTACTCGAGGAGCCGCTTGTAGTGGGTGACGAGCAGCACCGAGCGGTCGGGCCGGCGGAGCGCGTTCACGCCCTGGGCGACCACGCGGAGCGCGTCGATGTCGAGCCCCGAGTCGATCTCGTCGAGGATGGCGAGCTTCGGCTCGAGCACCGCCATCTGGAAGATCTCGTTCCGCTTCTTCTCGCCGCCGGAGAACCCCTCGTTGACCGAGCGGTTCGAGAGCGCCGGATCGAGCGCGAGGAGCTTCATCTTCTCCTTCGCGACGGCGAGGAAGTCCATCGCGTCGAGCTCCTCCTCGCCGCGCGCGCGCCGCACGGCGTTGAGCGCGGTGCGGAGGAAGTAGAGGTTGCCGACGCCGGGGATCTCCACCGGGTACTGGAACCCGAGGAAGAGGCCGAGCGCGGCCCGCTCCTCCGGGTCGAGCGCGAGCAGGTCCTGCCCGCCGAACAGCGCCGCGCCCCCCGTGACCTCGTACACCGGCCGGCCGGCGAGGACGCCCGCGAGCGTCGACTTGCCCGAGCCGTTCGGGCCCATGATCGCGTGGACCTGGCCGGGCGGGAGCTCGAGGTCCACGCCCTTCAGGATCTCCTGACCGTTCACGGTGGCCGTGAGGCCGCTGACCTTCAACATGATGTCGTCACTCCCGTTGACCATCCCGTCCAACCTCCCTGCCCGTGGCCCGGCGGTCCCTACCCCACCGACCCCTCCAGCGACATCCCGAGGAGCTTCTGCGCCTCGACCGCGAACTCCATCGGCAGCTCCTTCAGCACCTGCTTCGCGAACCCGTTCACGATGAGCGAGACGGCGTCCTCGTCGGAGATGCCGCGCTGCCGGCAATAGAAGAGCTGGTCGTCGCTGATGCGGGAGGTGGTCGCCTCGTGCTCGACCTTGGCGGTCGGGTTGCGCACCTCGATGTACGGGAACGTGTGGGCGCCGCAGCGGTCGCCGATGAGCAGCGAGTCGCACTGCGAGTAATTGCGGGCGCCCTCCGCCCCCTTGAGCATCTTCACCAGGCCGCGGTACGTGTTCTGCCCGCGTCCGGCGCTGATGCCCTTCGACACGATCGTCGAGCGGGTGTTCCGCCCGACGTGGATCATCTTGGTCCCGGTGTCGGCCTGCTGGCGGTGGTTGGCGAGCGCGACCGAGTAGAACTCGCCGACCGAGTCGTCGCCCTGCAGGATGCACGACGGGTACTTCCAGGTGATGGCCGAGCCGGTCTCGACCTGCGTCCAGCTGATCTTCGCCTTCTTCATCGCCTTGCCGCGCTTGGTGACGAAGTTGAAGATGCCGCCCCGGCCCTCGGCGTCGCCCGGGTACCAGTTCTGCACCGTCGAGTACTTGATGTGCGCGCCGTCGAGGGCGACGAGCTCGACCACGGCGGCGTGGAGCTGGTTCTCGTCGCGCTGGGGGGCCGTGCAGCCCTCGAGGTAGGAGACGTACGCGCCCTCGTCGGCGACGAGGAGCGTCCGCTCGAACTGGCCGGTGTCCTTGGCGTTGATCCGGAAGTAGGTCGAGAGCTCCATCGGGCAGCGCACGCCCTTCGGCACGTAGACGAACGAGCCGTCGGAGAAGACCGCGCTGTTGAGCGCCGCGAAGTAGTTGTCGGTCGCCGGGACCACCGAGCCGAGCCACCGCTCGACGAGCGCCGGGTGCTCCCGCACCGCCTCCGAGAACGAGCAGAAGACGATGCCGAGATCGGCGAGCTTCTTCTTGTACGTGGTCGCGACCGAGACCGAGTCGAAGACCGCGTCCACGGCCACGCCCGCCAGGCGCATCTGCTCCTCGAGCGGGATGCCGAGCTTCTGGAACGCGCGCTTCAGCTCCGGATCGACCTCGTCCATCGAGCCGAGCTGCTTCTTCTGCTTCGGCGCCGAGTAGTAGACGATGTCCTGGTAGTCGATCCTCGGGTAGTGCACGTTGGCCCAGGTCGGCTCCTCCATCTGGAGCCACCGGCGGTACGCCGCGAGGCGCCACTCGAGCATGAAGGCCGGCTCGCCCTTCTTGCGCGAGATCGTCCGGATGATCTCCTCGGACAGGCCCTTGGGGACCCGGTCCTCCTCGACCTCGGTGACGAAGCCGTACTTGTACCCCTGCTCGGTGAGCTGCTTGAACTCCTCGGTGGTGCTCATGAACGGGCTCCCAGAGCTCCGATGACCACGAGATCAGATCCTCGCGGCGAAGCCGCGCTCGCCTTCGGGGCCCCCTGGGGCGGCGGCGGCGCGATCGACGAGAGCGGCAGGCTGGAGAGGGCGCCGTGGATGGCGCGCGAGACGGGACTCCAGCTCTCCCTGGCGAGGCAGGTGGCCTCCAGCTCGCAGGACTGGCCGGCGTGGGTGCAGTCGGTGAGGGCGATGGGGCCCTCGAGCGCCTCGACGATCTGCGCGAGGCTGATCCGCTCTGCGGACCGCGCGAGGCCGTAGCCGCCCTTCCGCCCGCGGTGCGAGACGACCAACCCCGCCTTCGAGAGCTCCTTGCAGAGCTTCGAGACGGTCGGCAGCGGCACCGACGAGCGCGCCGCGAGCTCGTGCGCGGTGAGCGTGCGGTCGCTCCGCGCGAGGTGCGCGAGCAGCACGATGGCGTAGTCGGTCAGCTTGGAGACGCGGATCATTCGGCGACCTCGGGCCCACGGCGCCCGATCGATTCATAACAGACCGAAGCGGTCTATTTAGTCGACTATGTAAACGGGCCGGGCCGCCGGCGCCAGGACGAACGTCCCCATGCAAGCAACCCACCGGATCTACGTGAGTTATCCCGGGTTGCTGGTCAGCGCGAGCCGACCCGGCCCCTGTGCAGAGGGCCGTCCAGGTGCTCGTCTGCCACCGCCAGGTACAGGTGATCCCCGGCGAGGGTCAGCTCGCACCGCAGCCGGCGATCCTCGCGCCGCGCCAGGGCGGCGAGCAGCGGCGGATCCACGGCGGCGAGCTCCGCCTTCGCGAGGCGGGCGAGCCCTCGCTCCTCCGCCTCCGCGACGAACGCCTCCATCCGCCGGGGGCCGTCGAACAGCACCGCCACCTTGGCCCCGCCGCCCTGGGCGACGTCGCGCGCGACGCGCTCCGGATCGGGGCGGCCCACGCGCACGACGAGGGCGGGCCGGCCGTCCAGCTCGTGCGCGAGCACGTCGGGCGCGTCCGGCTCGCAGAGCCCCGGGCCGAACGCGACGCCGTCACGCCACTGCCAGGCGAGCGCCAGCACGCGGAGCCAGAGGCGCTCCATCGTCTCGGACGGATGGCGGGCGACCTTGAGGGCGAGCGCCTGGTCGATCCCGCGATCGGCGTCCACGAGCTTCAGGTCGAGGTGGTGGAGTGTCGAGGGGAGCGCCATGCGTTGAGCGTTCGACACGGTAGTCGATCGACGAGCGAAGGCCCAGCCGGATGAGGCTGGGCCGGAGCGAGCTGGGGGCGGCGGTGGGGGGCCGAGCTCCTCCCGGCCCCCCAGAACCGCCGATTCGAGGCTCGCCCCTCTCTCTCCTGGTGAACAGGCTCGAGATCGGCCGCTCCCCACCCCGCCTCGAGGAGGCTCGTCGTGCGCGCCGTCATCGCCCTCCTG
>JAEYOU010000731.1 GCA_023411405.1 Pseudomonadota bacterium
GCGCAGGGCGGCGACGAGCTCGTCGCCGCGTCGTTCGATCCGGGGAAGATCCAGTCGATCGTGAACCGGCAGCAGCGCTCGCTCGTGCCCTGCTTCCGCGAGGAGGCGTCGCGCTCCTCCGACTTCCGCGGGCAGGTGCCCCTCGAGTTCGCCATCGGCAACGACGGCCGCGTGGTCGCGCTCTGGATCGACGAGCCCCGGTTCAAGGACGGCCCGCTCCACGCGTGTCTCGTCCGGGCGCTCGCAGGCTGGCGCTTCGACCCGTTCCCGGGCCAGCGGCCCACCGTCCAGCTCGCGTTCTCGATCCAATGACGGCCGCGCACGAGAAGGCCAAGCCCGCCACGATCGAGCAGCTCGCGGCGCGCGCCGAGGAGCTGCCGGAGGGCTCGCTCCGGCGCAGGGTGCTCGAGGGCGCGCAGCGCTTCAAGGCGGCGTGGGTCGAGTTCGGGCGGATGCTGGCCGAGGTGCGTCGCAAGGAGCTGTGGCGCGGCTGGGGGTACCCGAGCTTCGAGCGCTACTGCACGAAGGAGCTGTTCATCCGGAGCGCCACCGCCGAGAAGCTCACGCGCAGCTACGGCTTCCTCGAGCGGCACGAGCCGGACCTCGCGCGCGCGCGGGGCGAGTCGAAGGCGCCGCCGTTCGAGGTCATCGAGGTGCTGTCCCGGGCGGAGGAGTCGGGGCGGCTCCCGGACGGAGGGTGGCGCGAGCTGCGCGACGAGGTGCTCGAGCGCCCACCCACCCCGGCGGTCATGAACCGGCGCCTGTCCGAGAAGTACGGTCCGCCCCCGGCGGCCCCCGTCCCATCCCGGGGCGATCGGCTGGCCCGGCTCGCCGCCGCGGCCCGCAGGCTGGCGGAGGCTTGCGAAGAGGAGCCCTCCATCCCCAAGGTGCTCGCACGGCGGGCTGCCGACCTCGCCGGGGAGATCGAGGAGTTGGCGCAGGGATGAGCGGAGGAAGCGAGCGCCGAGGGAGCCTGCCCCCTTGGCACGGGACGCAGTGGCCTGAAGTTGACCCGGGGCGTGGGTCCGGCATGAAGTGGGGCAGTCGTGGGACGCCCTGGCTATATTTCGAGGCAGGCAGGACGATGGCGGCAGCGCGGTTTGATGTAGGATCACGGCACAGGGAGCGCGCTTGAGTCGGAAAGAGCACCATCACGGCGGGAACCTCTCCTGCTCGTTCTGCGGCAAGGGGCAGCGCGAGGTCCGCAAGCTGATCGCGGGCCCGACGGTCTACATCTGCGACGAGTGCATCCGCCTCTGCAACGACATCATCGCGGAGGAGTCCGAGCGCGACGAGGGTCGCCCGGCGGTCTCGCTCCCGACCCCTGCCGAGATCAAGAGCTTCCTCGACGACTACGTGGTCGGCCAGGACAAGGCGAAGAAGGTCCTGTCGGTCGCCGTCTACAATCACTACAAGCGCGTCTACTCGCGGAAGCCGGCGCGCCCCCAGCGGCCCGGCCAGAGCCGCCCCGGCGGCAGCGAGGACGTCGAGCTCCAGAAGTCCAACATCCTCCTCGTGGGGCCGACCGGTTCGGGCAAGACGTTGCTCGCCCAGTCGCTCGCCCGGTTCCTGAACGTCCCGTTCACGATCGCCGACGCGACAAGCCTCACCGAGGCCGGGTACGTCGGCGAGGACGTCGAGAACATCATCCAGAACCTGCTCCACAACGCCGACTACGACGTGGAGAAGGCCGCGCGAGGGATCGTCTACATCGACGAGATCGACAAGATCGCGCGCAAGGGCGATCAGCCCAGCCCGACCCGGGACGTCGGCGGCGAGGGCGTGCAGCAGGCTCTCCTCAAGATCATCGAGGGCACGCGCGCCAACGTCACGCCGCGCGGGGGCAAGAAGTACAACCAGCAGGAGTACATCCAGGTCGATACGTCCAACGTCCTCTTCATCGTCGGCGGGGCGTTCACCGGCCTCGAGCAGGTCATCCGCCGCCGCGTGGGCGTGAAGGGGCTCGGGTTCGGCGCCAAGATCGAGCGCAAGGAGGAGGCGAGCCTCGGCGAGCTCCTCGCGCGGGTCGAGCCGGGCGATCTCGTCAAGTTCGGCATGATCCCCGAGTTCGTCGGCCGCCTGCCGATCATCGCCACGCTGTCCGACCTCAGCGAGGACGACCTCGTCACCATCCTCACCCAGCCGAAGAACGCGCTCACGAAGCAGTACGTGAAGCTCTTCGAGCTCGAGAAGGTGAAGCTCTCGTTCTCCAAGGAGGCGCTGCGCGCCACCGCCCGCGAGGCGATGCGGCGGAAGTCCGGCGCCCGCGGCCTCCGCGCCATCCTCGAGCAGGCGATGCTCGACATCATGTACGACGTGCCCTACCGGGAGGGCATCAAGGAGTGCAAGATCACCGAGGGTGTGATCCTGAACAAGGAACCCCCGATGCTCTCCTTCGAGAAGGAGAAGAAGTCGGCGTAGCGCCGAGCAGGAACCGGAACGGATCCTGGCCAGCGGGTGGGGCCTCGGCGGCTCGGCCGACTCGGCGGGCGCAGCCCCCGAGGAAAACTCGGTGAACCTCCGGCACAGTGTGTTCGCTGGGCCCCCAGGACAGCAGCCAAGTACTTGGAGATCAGGGCAAAACCCGGAGGGCACGGGTTATGCTTTGAGTGGCTTCGTCGGCGGGACGTCCCGCCGGTGGAGGTCGCGGATGAATCTCGACCCGCCGGGGCCGGTTCCGCAAGGAGACGCCATGGTTCGCCGAATCGCGCTGCTCTTCGCTCTCGCTGCCGTCATCGCGCCCGCCGCAGGCCGCGCGCACGAATGGGAAGAGGACTACACCGACGGCTCGTACGCGGAGCCCTCGGACGCCGGCATGGACGTCGACGTCGATGTCGACGCATCGGTCACCTTCGACACCTTCCACGGCGCGCTCGCGCCGTACGGCCAGTGGGTCGTGGTCGGGAGCTACGGCAGGGTCTGGCGGCCGCATGTCGCCAGCGGCTGGCGCCCCTACTACTACGGCCGCTGGGAGTGGACCAACGAGGGCTGGCTGTGGGTCTCCGAGGAGCCCTGGGGATGGGCTGCGTATCACTACGGGCGCTGGACGATGGACCCGTCTTTCGGGTGGATCTGGGTGCCGGGGTATCAGTGGGCGCCCGCGTGGGTCTCGTGGCGGTACTCGGGCGACGTGGTCGGGTGGGCTCCGCTCGGGCCGGGGGTCTCGGTCTACGTGTCGGTGACCTCGTACCACGACCACTGGTGGACCTTCGTGCCGTGCCGCAGCTTCGTCGCCCACCCGGTCCATCGGGTCGCGTACCGACCGTCCTACGGGCACCGGTACTGGCGCGCGACGGCCCCAGCGCCTGCGTACCGCGGCCGGCCGGGCGGTGATCATGCGCCGCGGCCGGCGTGGGGCGGGCCCCCGCCGCGCACGATCGAGCAGCGGGTCGGACGCCCGGTGACGCCGGTGCGGGTGGTCGCGGCGCCTTCGCCCGGCGCGGCCCGGGTCGGGAACGGCGAGGTCGCGATGTACCGGCCGGG
>JAEYOU010000733.1 GCA_023411405.1 Pseudomonadota bacterium
CTCCCGGTGCGCGTCCGCGCCGGCGGGGCTGCGCGCGAGGCCGCGATCGACGTCGTCGATCCCGCGTTCCCGGTCCGGACGCTCACCGTGGCGAAGAAGTTCGTCGAGCCGCCGCCCGCCGTGCGGCGACGGATCGCCGCCGACCGGAAGGCCTTCGCCCGCGCCTTCGCCCGGAAGTTCGCGCCGCCGCTCTTCCAGGAGCGCTTCGACTGGCCGCGGCACGCGCCCACCTCGGGCCGTTACGGCGATCAGCGCACGTTCAACGGCAAGCGGGCCTCGGTCCACTACGGCCTCGACGTGACCGGCCCCGTCGGCGCGGCGATCGCCGCCGCCAACGAGGGCGAGGTGGTGCTCGTCCGCGACGCCTACATGTCCGGCCAGACCGTGGTCCTCTGGCACGGCGCGGACGTCTACACGACCTACTTCCACCTGAGCCGCGTCGACGTGAAGATCGGGCAGCGCCTGCGTCGCGGCGAGGTCCTGGGCGGGCTCGGGGCGAGCGGCCGGGTCACCGGCCCGCACCTGCACTGGGGCGTGAAGGTGAACGGGCTGTACGTGGATCCGGAGTCGATCCTCGGGATCGACTTCGCCGCGGGGACCGCGCCGCCGCGCAGGGCGGGGCCGCCGGAGCCGGCGGAGGCGACCGAGGTGCGGGTCGAGCCGGTCGCTACCCCGTGACGCGCCGATCGCGGCCGTTCGCCCTGAGCGTAGCGGGCGCCGCAGGCGCGGGGGGCACGGGCACGTCTACCGGGACTGCTTCACCACCTCGAGCATGGGCTGAGACACCCCGGACGCGGCGGCGAGGATGTCCCCGCTCGCGAGCATCCCGTCCGCGCCGGCGAGGTCGGTCACGATCCCGCCCGCCTCGCGCACCATGAGGATGCCGGCGGCGATGTCCCAGGCGTGGAGCCGCTCCTCCCAGAAGCCGTCGAAGCGGCCCGCGGCCACGTAGGCGAGGTCGAGGGCGGCGCTTCCCAGCCGCCGGATGCTCTGCGCCCGCTCGGTGAAGGCCCCGAAGACGCGGAGCGCGTACGCGGCGTTCTCGTGCGAGTCGTAGGCGAACCCGGTGACGAGCAGCGCGTCGCGGAGGTTCGCGCAGCCGGAGACCCGGAGCCGCGCGCCGCCCAGGAACGCGCCGCCGCCGCGGGTCGTCGTGAACAGCTCCCCACGCAGCGGGTCGAGGATGGCGCCGGCGACGAGCCCGGCCGCGTCGGCGACGCCCACCGTGACCGAGAAGTGCGGGATCCCGTGGGCGTAGTTCGTCGTGCCGTCGAGCGGATCGACGTAGAACCGGAGCTCCGACCCCTCGCGCGCCGCGTGCTCGCCCGACTCCTCCGCCAGGATGGCGGCCGCGGGGAACCGCTCCCGCAGGAAGCCGACGACCGCCGCCTCGCTGGCCCGGTCGGCGTCGGTCACGAGGTCGATGGACCCCTTGCGCTCGATCGTCCGCGGCTGGCCGAACTTCTCCGCCAGGATCTTGCCGCCGCGGTGGACCGCCTCGACGCACGCGTCCCTCAGCTCCGCTCCACTCGCCATCGTTTCCTCCACGGGGCGTGCCGCCCCGCCCCGCCGGCTTCGCCCCGGGGCCGAAGCATCCGTCCGGAGTCGAAGGCCGCCCCTCCCCCCAGCTTCGCTGGGGCCCCCCTCCTAGCTTCAACCTCCGCGTGACTCATCATCTTCGGCACGACAAGATACCTGTCCTGGTTCCCGCTCGCATCGGCCGTTCCGACGCACCGGGCACGGCTGGTAAGCTGCGGCCATGCTCAAGGCCATGGCCGTGCTCCGGTCGCTCTTCCTGGTGTTCATCGTCGGCTACACGGTGCGTGCGATGCCCTGGTTCAACACCGTCTCGCGCACCTTCGACGAGCAGTACGCCCGCTGCTCGGCCGCGCTCGACCTCCTGATCCGCGCGGCCTGGTTCGCGGTCGCCTGGATCGGCTTCGAGACCGCGATCGGCTGGTGGATGGCCGTCCGGAGCGGCAGGAAGGCCTCCGCCCCGGACGCCCCGACCCCGACCGGACCCTAGGGCCCCATGCGCCCTCGCGCCCTCCTCTACCGGGCCCGGAGCTGGCTCCACCGGCGCGAGGTCACCGTCTGGTACGACCCGCGCTACCGGCTCCCGCTCTCCGGCCTCGAGTCCACCGCCGGGATGGAGCCGCGGCGCGCCGACTACGCCATCTGGTGGCTGCGCGAGGCCCGCGCCGTCTCGACGGCGGCGATCCGCACGCCGCGGCGCGTGTCCTACGAGGACCTCGCGCGCGTCCACACGCCCGAGCTGCTCGAGGCCCTCGGCCGGCCGGAGCGGCTCGCCCACGTGTTCGCCGTCGACCCGTCCGACGTGCCCGTCGACGAGCTCATGATGTCCGTCCGGCTCGCCTGCGGCGCGACGGTCGCGGCCGCGCGCGAGACCCTCCGCACCCGCGCCCCGGCGCTCAACCTGCTGGGCGGCTTCCACCACGCGGGCCCGGCGTCCATGGGCGGGTTCTGCCCGGTGAACGACGTGGCGGTGGCGGTGAAGGCGGTGCGGGCGGAGGGGTTCACGGGGCGCGTCGCCGTGCTCGATCTCGACGCCCACCCGCCGGACGGCGTCGCGGCCTGCCTGGCCGGAGATCCCGACGTCTGGATCGGCTCGATCTCGGGCTCGGACTGGGGCCCGATGCCCGGGGTGGACGAGACGCTCCTGCCGGAGGGCGCGGGCGACGCCACCTACCTGGAGGCGCTCGGCGCGCTCCTCTCGCGGATGCCCCGGCCGCAGCTCGCGTTCGTGATCGCCGGCGGTGACGTCCTCGCCGGGGACAAGATGGGGCGGCTCGGCCTCACGCTCGGCGGCGCCCGCGAGCGCGACCTCGTCGCCGCGATGGAGCTCGAGGGCGTGCCGGCGGTGTGGCTCCCCGGCGGCGGCTACTCGCGGCGCGCGTGGCGCGCCCTCGCGGGGACGGGGATGGCGGTGGCGGCGGGGTCGCAGGAGCCGATCCCGGAGCGCTACGACCCGCTCTCCGCACGGTTCGCGGTGGTGTCGCGCGAGCTCTCGCCCGACCAGCTCTCCGACGAGGGCGAGCTCACGGCCGAGGACCTCGAGGAGGCGCTCGGCATCCGGAGCGGCCGGCAGCGGCTCCTGCTCGGCTTCTACACCGCGTCGGGCCTCGAGCACGCCCTCTTCCGCTACGGGATCTTCGAGCAGCTCGAGCGGCTCGGGTTCCGGCACTTCCGCGTGGCGTTCGACACGGCGGGGCTCGGAGAGCGCGCGCGGCTCTACGGGGAGGCGGACGCGAAGGAGCACCTGCTCGTCGAGGTGATCCTGGAGCGCCGGCGCATCGCGCTCCCGGGCGGCGGGGGCGAGGCCGACGTGCTCTACGTTCACTGGCTGTCGCTGCGCAACCCGCGCGCGCAGTTCAGCGAGCGCCGGCCCCGGCTGCCCGGGCAGGACGTCCCCGGGCTCGGCCTCGCCCGCGAGGCGGGCTACATGCTCTCGCGCATGGCCGTGCGGCTCGGGCTCGCCGGCGTCGTGATCCGCCCGGCGCACTACCACATGGCCTACGCGTGCCGCCACGAGTTCGCCTTCCTCGATCCGCGGCGTCAGGGCCGGTTCGAGGCGCTGGTGCGCGACCTCGGCCGTCGCGCGCTGCTCGAGACGACCACGGCGATGGCGGAGGGCCGGGTCCGGCTGAACGGTGAGCCGTACGCCTGGGAGGCGGACGAGATGGCCTACTGGCTGCGGCCGCGCCCCGCGGCGGATCCGGCGGTGGCCGAGGAGCGGGAGCGCGCGCGGTTCACGGTGACGTGATCGAACGGGGGCCGCGCCCCCACCCCGTCGTCACGAGGCACCGCCTCCGCCGCGTTCACCGCTCCGCGAGCAGGGCCTTCACCTCCGCCGCGACCCGCTCCTCGACGTGCGCGTCGTACCCTACGTGCACGTGCCGGACGACGCCGCGCCGGTCCACGAGGATCGTGGTCGGCAGGCGCTCGATCCCGAGCGGGCGCGCGACGGCGTCACCCCCGGGATCCCAGAGGATCGGGAACTCGACCCCGAGCCCCTGGGCGAACCCCTCCACGGCGGCGCGCTCCTCGTCCACGGCGACCCCGTAGGCGACGAGGCCCTGCGCGCCCAGCGCGCGCGCGAGCGCCCCGAGGTGGGGGAGCTGCACCCGGCACGGGTCGCACCACGACGCGAAGAAGTCGACGACCACGACGCGCCCGGGCGCCTCGACCCGGACCTCCCTCCCCGCGAGGTCGGGCGCGGTGAGCTCGAGCGGCTTCCCCGCGAGCGGGGGAACCTGGGCAGTGGGTCTCGGCCGCGCGGCCGTGCACGCGGCGAGGAGGGCGAAGGCGACGGCGAGGGCGGACGTTCGGATCACGCTCCGGATCCTACCGGCTCCGCCCTGGAAGTCGCACTTACCCGCGCACTCGAAAGCGCAAATTTTACGGGGGGCTTCCGGGGTCGTCTTGACTTGAAGCAAGATAGCGCCGGTCGGCCTGTGTAATCGTTCTGCGACCAAAAGTGCTCGGACCCTCCTCCGAGGCAGCATCGGTCGTCCAGCTCACAGCCCCGAGGTCCACGCGTGATCCGCCAGACTTCCCTGCTCGCCGCCCTGATCGCGCTGCTCGCGGCCTCCGCGGCGCGGGCCGATACCGTCGAGGCGAGCTCCACCACCCTCCTGCTCCTGGGCCAGGAGCCGCGCTACCGCGGCGGCTCGAAGCCCGAGCTCGTCACCGTCGCCCCGGTGTTCGAGATCCTGACCATCACCGCGCGTGACATCGAGAACGGGTTCTCCGACGACCTGCGGATCGTCCTCTCCACCTGGGGCGCGATCGACCTCGCCGAGCGGCGCTGGGACGCCGGCACGGACGGCGGCAGGCTCACCGGCGACGTCACCACCGGCTACGTCCAGGCGAAGTTCCTCGACCGCCGGCTCACGCTGCGCGCCGGCCGGAGCATGATCGCGACCGGCGTCGCGCGCATGATCCAGCTCGACGGCGGGCAGGCGGTGGTGGTGCTCCCGATCGCGCGCGTCCAGCTCTCGCTCTCCAGCTACGCCGGCGTGCCCACCTCGCAGCGGTTCCAGACGCGCGACGGCCTGAAGAGCTGGAACCCCGTCGGCGGCACGCTCGCGTACGGCGGCCGGGTGGCGCTGGGCCTGCCGCTCCGCGGCGTCGCCGGGCGCGGGGTCGAGCTCGGCGCCTCGGCCAACGTGGTGAACGACGGCGACGCGACGGTCCGCGAGGAGGTCGGCGCCGACCTCCGGCTCCAGCCCTTCCGGCGCTCGAACCTGGCGCTCGCGAGCTTCGGCACGTTCAACCTCCCCGAGCGGCGCCTCGCCGAGGTGAGCGCCGCCCTGACCACGACCCTCACCTCGAAGCTCCACGTCACCGCCGACTTCAAGCGCGTCGAGCCGAGCCTGCTCCTCTCGCGCAACTCGATCCTCTCCGTGTTCACGGCCTCCGTCTGGACCGAGCTCGGCGGCGGAGCCACGTACGCCCTGGGCCGTCACCTCCACGCCGGCGTCGACGCCCACCTCCGCGCCGAGCCCGGCGCGGACGGGAGCGGCAGCGAGCTCGGCTCCGACCTCCGCGCGCGCGTGAGCTGGGAGCCCGGCCGCACGATCGCGGGCCTGGAGCTCTTCAACCTCGACGCCTACGCGAACGGCTACTTCGGCGCGCGCGTCTGGGCCCGTCGCAACATGGGCAAGGCGTTCGTGACCGGCGACGTCCTGGGCACGCTCTTCCGCGAAGACGTCAACGGCCAGGGGGAGTCGGTCACCGGGACGTTGACGGCCGGGTACCAGCTCCCCCTCGGCTTCACCGCCGTCCTCTCCGGCAGCGCCGGGATGACGCCCTACCTCGAGCAGAACTACGATCTCATGGCGAAGCTCGCGTACAACCAGACCTACCGGACCGCGGAGGTGCGGTGATGAACCGCGTCGCGCTCCCCGCCGTGCTCGCCGCCGCCGCAGGCATCGTCCTCGCGGGCGCGGGCTGTTCGCTCAAGCCGCAGCGCTCCGAGGCGCAGAAGGCCGAGCCCAAGTACGTCTTCCCGCACCAGCCCCACGTCGAGGGCGAGGTCGCCTGCGTCGCCTGCCACGCCGGCATCGCCGACGCGAAGACGCTCGAGGCCGGCGTCCGCCACGTGCAGCTCCCGAAGAATGCGTCCACGGACGACCGCTGCAGCGGCTGCCACGACACCGACGTGTCGATCGAGGTGCCGGCCCGGAGCGAGCCGTTCCGGATCCGGATCGATCACCAGCAGCACCTCGCCCAGGTGAAGGACTGCCGGACCTGCCACCAGAAGCTGCCGGAGACCGGCGACGCGCGCGCGCCCGCGCCGCCGATGGCGACCTGCACGAGCTGCCACAACCACCAGGCCGACTTCAACGCCGCGAAGTGCACCCCCTGCCACGTGGACCTCAAGGGCTACGTGCCGCAGACGGCGTTCTCGCACGCGGGGAACTGGATGAAGGTGCACGGCGCGATGGCCCGGCCGACCGCCGAGAGCTGCGCCGCGTGCCACGACCAGACCTCCTGCGCCGAGTGCCACGCGTCGCAGGTGACGCCGGCGCGCCCCTCGGTGATCTTCCCCGAGGACGTGGACAAGGGGTTCATCCACCGCGGCGACTACGTCTCGCGCCACGTCATCGACGCCCGCGCCAACCCCGCGAGCTGCCGGTCCTGCCACGGCTCCGCGTTCTGCTACACCTGCCACACCGAGCAGGGCGTGACCTCGTCGGCGGTGAACGTCCGCGATCCGCACCCCGTGGGCTGGGCGACCGACCCCGGCCCGAAGGGCCACGGCGCCGCCGCGCGCCGGGACATCCTGAGCTGCGCCGGCTGCCACGACAACGGCGCGTCGTCCACCTGCGTCGCCTGCCACCAGATGGGCGGCGCCGGCGGCAACCCGCACCCGGGGTCGTTCCGCACGAGGCACCGCGGCGGGGCGGACCCGTCGACCAAGCCGATGTGCAGCGCCTGCCACACGCAGCCGCTGCCGTAGCGGGACGAGCGCGGCTCCGGTAGACCCGAGGGCGCCCGCGAGGGCGCCCTCTGCATTTCGTCCTCCCCACGAACCCGCTCACCCTTCGACAGGCTCACCCTTCGACAGGCTCACCCTTCGACAGGCTCACCCTTCGACAGGCTCACCCTTCGACAGGCTCAGGGTGAGCGGCCGTCTACAACGCAACCTGTGAATGCCTCGGCAGCCGCCGGAGCGCTGGAGCACGGCCGCCGGCGAGCGAGCACCGAGGGCGCGCAGCCCCCACCGGCCGGTCTCCGCGCGCGGACCGCGCCGCTCGCAGCGGGCGCGCGACTGTTCGAAGCCGGCCACCTGCGAGCGAAGCGAGCAGAGGTGGCCGGCAAGTTTCGCGCGCCTCGCCCAGATGCGCTGCTCCGCTTCGCGCGCGTATCGAGACCCCGCCGCGCGCCCGAGGTAGCGAGCGGCGGACGTGCGGAGGCGCGGAGGCGGCGTACGTGACGAACGTCCCGGAAAGGAAAGGCCCGACCGCACGCGGCGGCCGGGCCCCATGGCTTCGACGAAGGAACGCGCCGCTACTCGTCCGCCGGCGGCGGCTCCGCCTCGACCGGGATGAGCGCCTCGATGATCTCCGGCCGCCAGGCGTTCGCCTGCCGATCGTACGCCCCGAACGCCTGATCGAACTCCCAGTACCCCCAGCTCCAGCCGCGCGCCTCCGCCTCACGGGCGATGAAGGCGGTCCACGCCTTGCGGTACTCCGCGCCGGCGCTGGCGCCCGGGTACCCCGCGTGCGCGCCGAACTCGCCCACGTAGACCTCGAACGGCAGGTCCTGCTGGGCGTTCCAGGTCTCCACCGACTGGAAGAGCGAGAGGAGCGGCTGCTGTTCGTCCGACGTCCCGCGCCAGATCGCCCTCCAATCCGTCGCACCGTCCACCCAGCTCGCGCCCTGATGCGTGAAGCGGAACGGCTCGTACCAGTGAATGGTGATGATGGTGTTGCCCGGGTTGCAGGCCTCCGGGAGCGCGAGGTTCGAGAGGCTGGTGGGCCCGCCCCAGCTGGCCGTCCCGACCATGATCTTGCGGCCGTCCTGCGTGGCGGCGTTGTCGGTCCAGATGACGCCGGTGAGCTGGGCGATGATCTGATTCCACTGCGTGGAGCCGACCGCGCCGTTCGGCTCGTTGAGCAGCTCGAACACGAGCGTGTCCGCCGGGTAGCTGCTCACCGGGAACGTGTCCGAGATCTGGTCCCAGAACGCGGCGAGCCGGGCGCGGTGGGTGGCCAGGAGCTCAGGCTGGCTCATCATCTCGACGTAGTGGTGCGTGTTGATGACCACGATGAGGTCCGCCGCGATCGCCCAGTCCACCACCTGCTTCACCCGGGCCAGGAAGGCCGCGTCGATCGTGTAGGCAGGGCCGGTCATGCTCGCGTGCGCGGACCAGCGGATCGGGATCCGGACCGACTTGAACCCGGCGGCTTTGATGTCCGTGAAGTCGGCCGCCTGGATCAGGCGCCCGCCGGTCCAGTCGCCCTCGTCGTCGTCCGCCTCGAGGTAGTTCCCCATGTTGATGCCGCGCCCGAGGAAGGAGTCCCCCTCGGCGTAGCCGTACTTGTTCGTGTAGTAGCTCTCGTCGAGGACGACGTCGGTGGGAGGAGTACCGCCACCGCCGCCGCCGCATCCCATCACCAGGGACGAGGCGAGCAGCGCGGCGAGCGTGGAGCGCAGCTGGAGCGTCATGAAGAACCTCAGGGCGGTGCGGAGGACTGTGCGCGTCGCCCGGACACCGCAGTACACGGGCGCGCTGGTTCACTGATCCTACCAGGGAAGCGACCCGCCGTTCGTCCCCTGCCTCCCCGATGGCCCGCGCCGCCGCCCCCCCGAAGGCCGTGGGCGTCCGGCCCGCTCGTGCCTACCCCAGCGGTGGACCTGCGAGCAGGGAGCGCCCCGTGATCTTTCAGGAGCCGATGCGCCGCGTGGACGCCGCCTGGCTCCGGATGGACCGGCCCGCGAACGCCGCCGACATCGTCGCGCTGCTGGAGCTGGCCGAACCGCTCCCGCTCCCGCGCGTCCGGGCGCTCGTCGAGGAGCGCCTGCTGCGCCTCCGCCGCTTCCGCCAGCGCGTCCACGACCCGGGGCTCGGGCCCGTCCAGTGGGAGGACGATCCCGGGTTCGAGCTCGCGCGCCACCTCGCCCATGTGGAGCTCGAGCCGGGGGAACGATCGCTCCGGGAGCACCTCGGCGCGCTCGCCACGGAGCCGTTCGAGCCGGGGCGCCCGCCCTGGCGCATCCAGCTCCTGGCGCTCGGACGCCAGCGCTCCGCGCTGGCCGTGAAGCTGCACCACTGCCTCGGCGACGGCCGGGCGCTCGTCCGCGTCCTCCTCGGGATGGCGGATGAGGTCACCGCCCCGCCGGCCGCGCCGGGCCGGGCGTTCCAGCGGCTCGGGCTCGCGGAGGATCCGCGCGGCGCCCTGCGG